>JBFHPI010000341.1:0-3938 GCA_041592855.1 Pseudomonas sp. | reverse complement strand
TCAGCGAGGAGGTGAAGGCCGTGACTTCGCAACCCCAGGCATTGAGAAAGCCCAGCGCCAGGTGACCCAGGCCGCCGATGCCGACCACGCCGACTTTGTCGGTGGGTTTGACGTTGAAATCCAGCAGCGGGCTGAACACCGTGGAGCCGGCGCAGAACAGCGGGCCGACCAGTGCCGGGTCGAGGCCATCCGGCAGCGGGATGGCCCAGGCCCAATGGCTGCGCAGGCGGTCAGCGAAACCCCCGTTGCTGCCCACGATGGTCGGTTTGACCGTGCCGCACAGTTGGTGCGAGCCCTCCATGCAGGAGCCGCAGTGCATGCAGCTGCCCTTGTACCAGCCGATCCCAACCCGCTGGCCGAGCTTGAGGCCACGCACCTGGGCGCCGACGCGAACGATGCTGCCGACCACCTCATGCCCGGGGATAAAGGGGTAGCGGCTCATGCCCCATTCGTTGTCGATCATCGACTGGTCGGAGTGGCAGATGCCGCAATACTCCACCGCCACTTCCACCTCCTCGGCGCCCAGCGAGCCGGGATCATAGCGGTGCGGTTCGAGGGGCGCGCCGGGGGCCGTGGCAGCCCAGCCGGTAAAGGTATCGACGACGGATTCGGACAAACTCATAAGTACGGCCTCACTAAGACACAGAACCCAGGCAGCATAGCCGCCCCGTCGGCTTCCGGGCGCTGGATAAGTGTTGCTGATGATGGCGATGCGCTTTGCATGGTACTGGCCGTCTGCGAGCCAGCCGCTGCTGTCGGTTACACTGGGCGCCCCGTTTGACTCTGCCGGATCGTCTATGCCTCGCCTGTCCCGCCCTGCCGCTCCCCGTCGTCCAGCCGGCAAGCCGGCCCCGCGCCGTGTGGTCAAGGGGCCGCCGGCGGAGCCGCGCTTGATCCTGCTGAACAAGCCTTTTGATGTGCTGACCCAGTTCAACGACGACCAGGGCCGGGCCACCCTCAAGGACTTTGTCGATGTGCCTGGCGTCTACCCGGCCGGGCGCCTGGACCGCGACAGCGAGGGCTTGCTGCTGCTGACCAATGACGGCGGCCTGCAGGCGCGCATCGCCGACCCCAGGCACAAACTGGCCAAGACTTACTGGGTACAGGTAGAGGGCGAGCCGAGCGCGGCGCAGCTACAACAGTTGCGTGATGGCGTCACGCTGAACGACGGGCCGACCCTGCCTGCCGCAGTGCGGCGCCTGGATGAGCCGCAGTTATGGGCGCGCAATCCGCCGGTGCGCTTTCGCAAGCGCGTGCCCACCGCCTGGTTGGAACTGGTGATCCGCGAGGGGCGCAACCGTCAGGTGCGGCGCATGACCGCCGCCGTGGGCTTGCCGACCCTGCGTCTGGTGCGTGTGGCCATCGGCCCCTGGCGCCTGGAGGGTCTGCAGCCGGGGCAGTGGCGCGAGGTGCCGGCGCGTCTGGAGTGACAAGGCCGGTTTGGCAGGTGTTGCCCAATGTTTGTCGCCGCTCGGCTGCATCCGGCTACAGGGGATAGATCGCTGCGATGCCCCTGTCTGACACTTCACGCCAGGCGGGTGTCGTTGCAGCACGTCAGTTCATGCTGGTCGATAGGGGGCAGCATGATGGCCGTGAGTATGGGTCTAGACGCCTTCGAGGCCGGCGATGACAAAGGTCTTGATAATAAAACCCAGCACGCCCAGGCCCAGGCCGAGAAACAGCACCATGCCGCCAAAGCGCCCGGCCTTGGACTTTTTCGCCAGGTCCCAGACGATAAAGGCCATAAACAGCACCAGGCCACCGACCAGCACGGTCATCATCAGCTCTTCAAAGACTTCGGGTTCCATCGCAACCTCATGGGCAGAACGAGGCTGTGCAGCCACAAGGGGCAGCGGGTGGGCAGGGCGAGTTATTGTTCTATGAGCGCAGGGCTCTTATGGCGGGCCACACAAGGCACAGCAAAACGGCGGCGATTATACCCATGCCGCCGCATTTGTCAGCGCCTTTGACCCAGCGTCACGTTGTCACAGACTGCTGCGCAGGTGCTGCAGTGGCAGTTGCGTCGTGGACAGAATCTGCTGCAGGACAAAGCTGGAGCGTACGCTGGACACGCCCTCGATACGGGTCAGGGTGCCGAGCAGAAACTTCTGGTAGTGGTCCATGTCCGGCACCACCACCTTGAGCTGGTAGTCGGCATCCATGCCGGTGACCAGGCTGCATTCCAGCACCTCGGGGCAGCGGCGGATCTGTTCCTGGAAATGCTCGAAGCGCTCAGGGGTGTGTTTGTCCATGCCGATCAGCACATAGGCGGTGAGGGTCAGGCCCAGCTGCTTGCGGTCAAGCAGGGCCACCTGGCCGAGGATATAACCGTCATCCTCAAGCTGTTTGACCCGTCGTGAACAGGGCGAGGGTGACAGGCCGATACGCTCGGCCAGTTCCTGGTTGGACAAGCCGGCATCGCGCTGCAATTCGGCGAGAATATTCAGATCGTAGCGGTCGAGTTTATTCATATTTGCAGTTCTTTTGCTGTCTGATTGCTGCTAATGATCTTATGTTGGCTGATACTTGCGCAAGTGGCAGGTATTTGAGCAATTTTAGCAATCATCTGCTGCTGTCTTTGGCTTAAGCTTTACCCCAGCTTCGAGGCCCGGACAACAAGTCCAGCCACCGCACCCAATCAGGTCGGCGGCCGCCGGCGGTCTTATCGGATCGTCCCGGCACCCGGGTCCGCACTGCCCAACCCGGCAGGCGAGGAAAGCACGCTACCCGCGTTGCCATGACGGACATGCAAAAAAGGGAGGCCCTAATGGCCTCCCTTTTTTGTGGGCGTGCCGGCCTCGGCTCGGGTCTTGACTGGATCGGCATGCACCAGCACCTCGGCGCGTGGGTATTCGGCGCGAATCGCATGTTCCACCTGGTCGCACAGGGCATGGGCATGGGCCAGGCTGAGTTCGCCGGGTAGCTCCAGATGCAACTGCACGAACCAGCGGGTGCCGGACAGGCGGGTGCGCAGGTCGTGGACGCCCAGTACGCCGGGTATGGCGCAGGCCAGGGCGTGCATGCGGGCGCTGATCTGTGGGTCGAGTTCCTGGTCCATCAACACCGCAGCGGCCTCGCGCACAATCTGCAGCGCGCTCCAGAAGATATACAGGGCGATGCCCACGCCAAACACGGCATCCAGCTGCGGCCAGCCGAAGCGGGCCAGCAACAGGGCCAGGAGGATACTGCTGTTGAGCAGCAGGTCCGAGCGGTAATGCAATGAGTCGGCCCGGATCGCGGTGGAGCCGGTCAGGCTGACCACATGGCGCTGAAACAGCAGAAGGGCGACCGTCATCAGCAGTGATAGCAGCATCACCGCGATGCCCAGGCCGGTGGCGGCGATGGGTTGTGGTTCAAGCAGGCGATCAATGGCATGGATGCCCACCAGCAGGGCGCTGGCACCGATAAAAAGTGCCTGGCCCAGACCGGCCAGGGCCTCGGCCTTGCCATGGCCGTAGCGGTGATCTTCATCCGCCGGGCGCAAGGCGTAATGCACCGCCAGCAGGTTGAGCAGCGAGGCCACCCCGTCCAGCAGTGAGTCCGTCAGGCCGGCCAGCAGGCTGACCGAGCCACTCAGCCACCAGGCGATGGCCTTGGCCATCGCCAGGGTCAAGGCCGTGGCCAGGGCCGCAAAGGTGGCCAGGCGCATCAGGCGAGCGTGGTGCTGGGGTACGGTCATGGCTATCGAGGGCCTGTGCGCGGGGTTGGGGCTAGGTGCCTCCCTGTATTGCATGACAGGGCAGTTCGTTCTGTAACATCGGCAGCGGATAGGGTGCGCTGCACGCACCCACTGGCGTGGGAGTCGTCCGTGCGCACCGCACACGCTACGAGCCCCAGGCCAGCTTAGGCTCAGTGTAGATAGCTGAAGGCACCTCAGCATCGTGGTACAGCCTAGGACTAGGTTGGTTCAACCGCGCTCAGGTCGCCGGGCGCAGGCC
>JBFHPI010000340.1:0-3943 GCA_041592855.1 Pseudomonas sp. | reverse complement strand
GTCGAGGCCGCCAGCGACCCCCGCGGTATCGGTCTCGCGCAAACAACCGGCATCCAGCCCTAAAGAACCCAACACAACCTTAAGGTGGCCATGCGCCGCCTTATCCACCTCGGGTATGGCAGCTGACAAGCCTGCGGCATGCCGCCCTGCTCTCGCCTCAGGTCAGCTGGATCAGCGCCCCATCCTCGGCCAGCATCTGCCGCAACGGACGAAAGACTTCGTTGCCATCGCCCTGAGCCAGCATCAGCACATTGCGCAGGCTCTGGGTAATGCGGCTGACGTAACCCAGATCGTTCATCAGCGAGCCGGCCTGCTGCCCGGTCAGATGACGCTCGCGCACCCCGGCGAACACCCCCTCGCGAAAGCGCTTGTCGAATGCCGCCGCCTCGCTGTCGAGCAACTCCAGGCGCTCGCTCCAGGCCTGTTCCGGCAGTTCCAGACGGCCCAGCGCGCGCATCTCGTGCAACACCCCTAGCAGATGCCGGCGCAGGTCCACATAGGCCTGACGCACTTCGCCATCTTCAGCGCGCAGATAACGACCGAGATTCTTCTGCAGGTGCTTGGCATCCTTGACTGCATCCACCAACTGCAGGGCCGCCAGCTGACAACTGACCCAGAAGCGCTGATGGGCCTCGTCCAGATTGACCTCAAGGCGCCCCATATAGTCGAGCAGATCGCCATACACGCCCTTGATATGCCGCTGGTACAGCTGCTCGGCATCCAGGGCATGGGAGTCGGGACGGGCATTCAGGGCGCCTTCGTCGGGACGCTCGCGCAGCAGCTGATCCACCGGCAGGTAGAGGGCATGACAAATCACTTCCAGGCTCAAGCGCCCCAGATGCTGCAGTTCCCTGACCACTGCGTGGGCGGCACTGTCGGCGCTGGCCAGGGCGCTGTCATCCAGGTAGCGGGCATGGCTGACCTGTTGCTCGGGCTGGCTCAGTTCGGTGATCAGCACCGGCGGCTCTACCGGGTCCGGCAGCCAACGTTGCAAACGGTCGGCCAGCCAGCCCTGCCAGGGCCAGAACAAGCTGACCCCCATGGCATTGAACAGGGTATGGAACAAAGCCAGCTGGATCAGGGCATTAGCGCCCAACCCCAAAGGCGCCGTCATGGCCTGCACCAGTGCGGCCAGGGGCACCAACAGCAGCAGGGCAATCACCCCGGTGGTCAGGTTGAACAGCACATGGGCCAGGGCCAGGCGCTGGCCGGCACGGGCTCCGCCCAAAGCGCCGAGCACGGCCGTCACGGTGCTGCCCATATTGGAGCCGATGGCGATGGCCAGGCCCTGCTCCAGGCCCAGCTGGCCACCGCCCAGGGCAGTCAGGGTCAGCATCAGGGTGGCATGGCTGGACTGCAGCAGCACGGTGACCAGCAAGCCGATACCGGTAAACAGCAGGGCGCCGAGCAGCCCCGGCACCTGGTAGTGCAGCGGATCGAAATCCCCGGCCACAGCGCCGAAGCCATCCTTCATCTGGTCGATGCCGAGAAACAGAAAGGCCACGCCCAGTAGCACGCGGCCTATAGCCTGACTGCGCGGCCCATTGAAACTGGCCAGCACACCAAATACCAGCAAGGGCAGGGCCAGGGGCGCCAGGCTGACATTGTGCCCGGCCAGAGCCAGCAGCCAGATACCACTGGTCGTACCCAGGTTGGCACCGAAGATAATGGCAATACCCGCCGCCAGCTGAATCAGGCCCGAACTGAGAAAGGCAATGGTCAGCAGCGACACCAGAGAGCTGGACTGCACCAGCATGGTGGCGCTGATGCCAAACATCAGGCTCTTGAAGGGCGTGGCCGTGCTCAGGGCAAGTAGGCGCTCAAGCTGACCGCCAGCCAACTGACGCAGGCCTTCTTCCAGGCACTGCATGCCGAACAGAAAAAGCGCTAGGCCAGCACAGAGCGCCAGCCAGCCTTCACTGAACCAGAAACTTAACCCCAGCAGGACAAATAACAGCATCCAGGCCAGTGAGCGCCATTGACGCTGGAGATCACGGCCAGGGTCCGGCATTCAGGCGTAGTCAGTCGCGCTTATAGCCGCTGGTGGTGCAGCCCAGACAACGCACAAAGGCTTCCTTGCCTGGCTCAACCACCAGTGCCCGACCGGCTTCCTCGATATTCCCGCCTGCGGCACTGAACGGCAGGCTGACCACAAAGGCCACCGCCCCGACAGCCGTGGCGCCGATCAACAGTGGGCGGGCGATCAGCAAATCGCCCATCATGGAAAAGGCCTTGGGATAATTAGCGGTATACATGGGGTCACCGCTGGCATTCTGCTGCACCACCTGGGCATGGGCTGGCAGCGCCAGCAGGCCGGTGGTCAGAGCCAGGGCAACAGCAGTTGAGCGAAGCAGTTTCATGGGGCGATCCTTCAGCTATTAGGCGGCGGTAACACTAACTATAACAGCGCTCTGGCAATTGTCAGCGTGACCGGCGTCAATCGCCGTGAAAGGCATATTCGGGCTTCTTCGGCACAAAGGGGCGGAAAAAGTCGAGCATGGCGCGCAAGTCCGCCTGCTCATCGCCCGTGGGGTAAAAGGTTGGGCCGATCACCACCCGCCGGTTGCCATAGTCCAAGGCCCCCAGAACGATGGGCACACCAGCGCCCAGGGCGATATGGTAGAAGCCCATCTTCCAGCGTTCGACCTTCTTGCGCGTGCCCTCTGGCGACAGCACCAGAATAAATTCACGGTTATCGCGAAAGGCTTGTACCGCCTGCTCCACGCTGTTGAGCTGGCGATCACGACGGATCGCAATGCCGCCCCAGGCCCGCATCAGGCCACCAAAGGGCCAGCGAAAGATGCTGTGCTTGCCGAACCAGCGGGCGTTAAGACGCAACACGAACTTCAGCGCGATAAAGATCACGAAGTCCCAGTTGGAGGTGTGATGGGCGCCAATGGCGACAAACTTGTCGAGCCTGGGCAGCTGGCCTTCGATCCGCCAGCCCATCAGCTTCAGGACAGTGCGCCCCAGCCATTCGGCCAGGGGGTTGGGGGGCAGGTAATTACCGGACATCTTGACCTCGGTGCTTCTTGTTCTTATCGGGTTCGTTTCAACGTTGGCAGCGCGGGCAGTAGACACTGGCCCGCTGGCCCAGCTTGACCTCGCGCAGAGTGCTGCCGCAGTGCTTGCAGAACTCCCCCCCGCGGCCGTAGACAAACAATTGCTGTTGAAAATAGCCCGGCTGACCGTCGCCGCCGACAAAGTCACGCAGGGTGGTACCGCCACGCTCAATGGCATAGGCGAGGATGCGTTTGATCTCAGTAGCCAGCCTCAGGTAGCGCGCCCTGGAGATGGAGCCGGCCTCGCGACGCGGGTCGATACCAGCGGCGAACAGGGCTTCGCTGGCGTAGATATTGCCAACTCCGACCACCACGGCGTTATCCATGATAAAGGGCTTGACCGCCATGCTGCGTCCACGGGACTGCTGAAACAGGCGCTCGCCATCAAACAGCTCGGTCAAGGGTTCCGGCCCCAGCTTGCGCAGCAACTCATGCTGCAACGGGTCGCGGCTCCAGAGCAGCGCACCAAATCGCCTAGGGTCGGTGTAACGCAGGGCCAGCCCCGACTCCAGCTCGATGTCCACGTGCTCATGCTTGGCTGCGGGCGTACCCACCGGCACCAGACGCAGACTGCCGGACATGCCCAGATGACTGATCAGGCTGCCGCTTCCGGCCTTGATCAGCAAGTACTTGGCGCGTCGCTCCACGCATTCGATGCGTTGACCGGATAGCTGCATATCCAGATCTTCCGGAATGGGCCAGCGCAGCCGCCGCTCGCGTACCACGACCCGACTGACAAGCTGCCCCTCGAGATAGGGAGCGATACCGCGACGGGTGGTTTCGACTTCAGGCAATTCAGGCATGGGGGCACTTCAAGGCAAAATCGCCGGCAGCTGGGGGCACGCAGCTGGGTTTAGTTTTTATCCGGGTAAAAATCTTGG
>JBFHPI010000339.1:0-3947 GCA_041592855.1 Pseudomonas sp. | reverse complement strand
GGCATGTTCAGGTCGAGCAGGATCAGGTCCAGGTCGTCGTGCTCCAGGGCCAGGCCCAGGGCGCTGTCCAGGTCGGCGGTTTCCATGATTTCGCTGCCGGCAAAGCCGTCGCTAATGACGTTGTGGATGGCTTCGCGAAACAGCGGGTGGTCGTCGGCAATCAGAATCTTGTACATGGCCTTTCACCTCGTTGTAATCATTATGGTGCGGCGGTGGGGGTGGCGAGTGTGGCAGCGGCGTCCGGCAGGGGCACAGGCTGGGCCGGCACCAGAGGCAGGCCGGCCTGCTGCCAGCCATCGATGCCTTCACGGTACCAGTACAGCCGCCGGTAGCCCAGGGCCATGGCGCGGCGGGTGGCGTTCCAGCCCAGCCAGCAGTCGGCGCGGCAGTAGAACACCAGCGGCCAGTCCGGGTCACCGCGGCTGATGCGCAATAGTTGCTGCTCGAAGTAGCGCTGCCAGCGGGGCTCCAGTTCGCCGTCGCCCACATTGGCCAGCCACAGGCTGCCAGGCAGGTTGGCGTGGGGTTCGTCTTCGATAAATTGACCATGGCGCCAGGGCCGGCGGTAGACGTCGATCAGGCGGGTGTGCGGCTGTTCGGCCAGCAGGCGCTGCAGGGCGGCGGTGTCGAGGCTGCGCGCACCGGCAAGCTCGGCCGGGGTGGGGCTGCGGTAATGCGCCTGGCGGTAGCCTTCGGCGCTGTACAGGGCCACTTCGCTCAGCGCCGCCGTTGCCAGCAGGCTGGAGCCTAGGAGCAGCCCTGCCTGTAGAGCTCGGCAGGGTTTCATGGGCGTAGGTCTCGGTTCTTTTTATGCAGCTATTAGAGACCCGGGTTGCAGTCTTGGAAATTCTACGATGGAGAGCAAATGCAGTACCAAAGTAGTAATTACCGCGGCCGGCCTTTGCTGGCAGTGGCGCCAGCAGGGGTGGTGCGCCATGCGCAGCGGGGCTTGCCCCTGGCTTACCCGGCCTTGCGCAGCGCCGCATGCTGGGGGTTGAAGGTCAGCACCGCGAGGCCGGCGAACAGCGCGGTCAGGCCCAGGCACACCAGCAGGGCAGAAAGATTCAGGCGCTGGTAGAGGGCGAAACGCACCAGCTCCACGGCATGGCTGAAGGGGTTTAGGGCGCACAGCCAGTACAGCCATTCGCTGGCCTCGCGCATCTTCCACAAGGGATAAAGCGCCGAGGACAGAAAGAACAGCGGAAAGATGACGAAATTCATCACCCCGGCGAAGTTTTCCAGCTGGCGGATGCCGTTGCTCAGCAACAGGCCCAGGGCGCTGAGCAGCAGGGCCACCAGCAGCAGCGCCGGCAGGGCGCTGAGCAGACCCCAGGGCGGCGGCTGCACGCCGTAGAGCCAGGCAATGGCGAGAAAGGCATAGACCTGCAGCAGCGAGATCAGCGCCGTGGCCAGCAGCTTGCTGGCCAGCAGAAAGGCCCGTGGCAGCGGGCTGGTGAGCAGCACGCGCATGCTGCCCATCTCGCGGTCGTAGACCATGGCCAGGGAGCCCTGCATGCCGTTGAACAGCAGGATCATGCAGGCCAGGCCCGGCACTATGTAGGTCTCGTAGGTGATATAGGTGTCGTAGGGGGCGATGATGGCGATCCCTAAGGCGGCGCGAAAACCGGCGGCGAATACCAGCAGCCACAGCAGCGGCCGCACCAGGGCGCTGAGAAAGCGCGAGCGCTGCAGGATAAAGCGCAGCCATTCGCGCAGCACGATACCGCGCAGGCATTCCCAGTAGGCGATCATGAACGAGACTCCCGCGTAGGGTGCGCCATGCGCACCGGGGTTTGGTTTGCGCTCGGTGCGGTGCGCGCGGCGCACCCTAGGGCTGGCATGGGGCCGCCGCGGTCAGGCGCTCGAAGCTGGCGCCCAGGTCATCGCCAAACTGATCGGCGCGGCCCTCGGCCACCAGGCGGCCCTGCCGCAGCATCAGCAGCTGGTCGCCGGCCTGCACTTCATCGAGCAGGTGGGTGGTCCACAGCACCGTGAGCTGATGCTCCTGGCACAGATGGCGCACATGCCGGCCCAGGGCCAGGCGGCTGGCCGGGTCGAGGCCGGCGCTGGCTTCATCGAGCAGCAATAGACGTGGGCGATGCAGCAGGGCACGGGCGATTTCCACCCGGCGGCGGTGGCCGCCATTGAGTTCCCGCACCTTGTCGTGGCGGCGCTCGCCAAGCTGCTGGCGGGCCAGCTCCAGCTCGATGCGCGCTTGCGCCTCGCGCCGTGGCAGGCCGTGCAGGGCGGCGTGGTAGGCCAGGTTCTGCTGCACCGACAGGTCCAGGTCCAGGGTGCTTTGCTGGAACACCACGCCGAGCTGGCGCAGGGCCTGGCGCGGTTCGCGGTGCAGGCTGTGGCCGAAGATGCGGATATCGCCGCTTTGTAACTCGTACAGGCGGGTAAGCAGGGCGATTAGGGTCGACTTGCCGGCGCCGTTGGGGCCGAGCAGGGCGGCAAAGCGCCCCGCTGTCAGGCTGAAATCCAACTTGTCCAGGGCCTGGCGCGGACCATAGGCAAAGGCCAGGGCGCTCACCTCCAGGGCGTTCATGGGGTGATCACCACGCCCCAGGGATAGCGGCCGACCTTGATCGACTTGCTCACCTTGAGGCTGGCCACGTCGATCACCGAGACATCGCCGCTGACCCCATTGGTGGTCAGCAGGCGCTTCTGATCCGGGGTAAAGGCCATATGCCAGACGCGCCGACCCACCAGCAGGTAGTCGAGCACCTCGTAGGACTGGGCGTCGACCACCGCCACATGGTTGGCCGGGCCCAGGGCGACAAAGGCGTACTTGCCGTTATCGGTCAGCTTGACCCCCACCGGCTGCACCTTGTCCGGGTGTACGCCCTTGATCTCGAAGCGCAGCACCTTGAGGATCTCGCGCGCCGCGACGTCCATCACCGTCACCGTGCCGCCGATCTCGGCCGAGGCCCACAGGCGCTGGCCGTTCTTGTCGAACTCGACGTGGCGCGGGCGCTGGTCGACCAGGGTGTTGTCCACCAGCTGCTGGGTGCTGGTGTCGATCCAGTGCAGCATATTGGTGGTTTCGCTGGTATTGACCGCCCACTTGCCATCGGGGCTGACTGCCATGCCTTCGGGCTCGACGCCCACATCGATCTGCGCCAGCACCTCGTCGCTCTGGGTGTCGACCACGGTGACCAGGGCATCGTCTTCGTTGGAGATATACAGCCAGCGGTCGTTGGGGTGCAGGGCGAACTGCTCGGGGTCGGCGCCGGAGGGCAGTTCCTTGATGATCTGGCGGGTGGCCAGGTCCATCACCTGCACCCGGTCCGAGTAGCTGGCGCAGATGTACAAGAGCTTGTTGTCGGAAGACAGCAGCAGGCCCCGGGGGCGCATGCCAACGCTCAGGGTATCGGTGACCTCCAGGGTGTTCAGGTCGATCACGCTGATGCTGTCGTCCTTTTCGTTGGACACATAGGCGGTGGCGGCCAGGGCCGTGTGGCAGGTCAGGCCGAAGGCGACGGCGCAGGCGAGGTGGGTAAGGCGCATGGGGTCGATCCTCTTGTTATGTCGGTTTTGCCGGTGCGCACGGCGCACCCTAAGGACGGGGTGCGCCGTGCGCACCATCAATTGCTGCTGCCAGCCAGGTCACAGCTCACTTCCGGGCGGTCGTAGCCGAGGCTGTCCATTTCGTTGCTGGGGTGCAGGAAACCGTCCTGGGGCGAGGTGCTGACCAGGGCGCGCGGGTGCACCAGGGGGATGGGCTGGCGCAGCTGACCGTTCCAGGCGCGGAAGCTCAACTTGCGGCCCTTGAAGCCGTCCAGCGGCAGCTGCTCGCCCAGCAGCAGATGGCGTGTGGCCATGGGCTCGCTGTTGCGCTGCTTGGTGACCGCCGTGGCCAGGCTGCGCACGGCCATCCAGGCGGCGAAGTCGCGGTCATTCATCCAGCGCCCGGCATGGGCTTCGAAGCGCTTCTGCAACTG
>JBFHPI010000338.1:0-3950 GCA_041592855.1 Pseudomonas sp. | reverse complement strand
GTCGCGGCCAAAGTTGTCGGTGCTGCCCTCCACCAGCCAGACATCCTCGGCAATCTGCCGTGGCTCCAGCCGATAACTCAGCTCGGCCTGGGCCGATCCAGCCAACAGGGCCAGGCACAGGATCATCCAACGCATTTCATCCCCCTAGTAATGGCCGATGGTGCGCATGGCGCACCCTAGACTGGCTTAAAAAGCCGCCTGAAACTCGTTGCCGTTGTTGTCGCGCAGCCACAGTTCGGCACCCTGCGCCTCGCGCAGCTCGAAACTCAGGGTGGGGTTCTCGCTAACCGAGGGAAACAGCGTCAGGCTGGCCAGGCGCTGGCCACTGGCATCGCGCAATTCGGCCTGTTCGATAAAGAACTCGGGAATGCCGCCCACCAGGCCGTTATCCATGGGATGGGCCACCTGCAGACGCAGGCGATCACTGTTCTCAAGGCGAAAGCGCCGGCCCAGCACCTGCCCCAGGCGCTCCTCCCAGCCGGCCTCGGCGCGCACCACACTGGGCGCCGTACAACCACCGCCGGCGGCCTCCACTCGGGCCGAGCCCACATGCCAGAGGCCATCGTCGGTCAGCACCGCGGCGCGGATCGGCGTGGCCTGCTCGACGCGGATACGCAAGGCGAGAAAAGGCAGCACCTGCTCGCCCGGCTGAAAATCCATCACCTGGGCGATGGGATTGAGTTCGGCCCAGACCAGCAGGCGCCTGACCTCGGCGCCCAAACCCCGGGCATCGACCTGGATCGGCACCTGGCGGGCATCCTCGGCGAAGGGCGGCACCAGCACCTGAACCCGCTTATCGAAGGTAAAGGCGGCACTGTCCAGCAGACGCTGATGGTAGTAGTCCCACATCACCGAGCTGACCGGGTCGCTCTGCTCTGCGGCCCTCGCCTCCCAGCCCCAGGCAAACAACGCCAGGCATAGCAGTCCACGCCAGTCCATCGTCGCTCTCCTCTACTGGTACTGCTCCGGTTTCTCGAAACGCAGGCCATAGCGCGCGTACAGGTGCTGCATCGAGCCGTCGAGGATCATCGCGTCGACCTGCTCTTCCAGGGCATAGGCCAGTTGCCGGTTGCTTTCGTGCACGGCCATGCCGATTTCCCAGATCTGCCGGCCCATCTCTGGGTAGGCGTTTTCCGCGAGGACCAGGTTCGGTTCGGCAGCCTGCTGCACCAGCCAGTCCACCTCGCCGCGCATGGCCATCACGGCATCCACTTCGGCGTCCTGCAGACCGGCGAAGGCCGCTGCCACGCTGGGGTAATGCCGCAGTTGCTGACGCAACATGCCGTTCATAAACAGCGACAGATAGAAGGACGGCACGCCATCGACTTCCACACCGATGCTATGCCCGCGCAGGGCTGCCAGGCTGGGCAGCGCCGGCAAGCGGCGACGGTCGAACGCCAGCTGCCAGCGCTCACGCTGATAGGGGCCGAACAGCACCACCAGTTCGTTGACCAGTTCGCCCAGCTCGTTGCGCTTGTAGGCGAACTCGCGGTCATAGGGCACCCGCAGCATCACATCGGCCAGCTCGCCAGGCTGGGTCAGGCGCCCTCGCCAGATATAGTCGCGCAGGTCGGCGTCGAGATTTTCTCCCGGTGGCGCCCAGATCACCTGCAGCTGCAAGCCAAGGCCCTCGGCCAATTGCTCGGCCAGCTCGTAGTCGACACCACGGGGCTGGCCCTGCTGACGAAAGCTATAGGGCGCGAAGTCGTCATACAACGCCACCCTGAGCACCCCGGACTCGACAATGGCGTCAAAGTCACGCACCTGGGACTGGGCCGTGTTCAGACCCAGAAGCAGCAGGCACAGCAGGATTAGCCGCGGCATGGCCCTACTCCTCGATGGCCACGCTTTCCAGGTAGCTGCGCACCGCCCACAGGGCTTCCTGGCTGAGGTAGTCGGCCATCTTCGGCATATACACCCGACCATCGCGCACCGCGCCGTTGATCACCCGCTCCTTGTACCACTCATCACCCATGGCGCCGGTTTCCAGCAGACGCAGATCCGGGGCGATACCGCCGGACTTGGCCTCCAGGCCATGGCAGGCGGCGCAGTTCTGGTTATAGGCCGAGGCGCCGATCTCGATGGCACGGGGGTTTTCGCGGTAGGGGTTTTCCTCCAGCCACTCCTCGCCCAGAGGCTCCAGGCCGTCAGTTTTCACCGCCTGGGGCACCACATCGCCATGGGCCCAGAGCTGGGCAGAGAAGGTCAGCAGCACCAGCGCGCTAGCGCGAATTTTGTTGTTAGCCATGATCGGAACCTCTTGTTTGGATGGGCACGCAGAGCAGGTGATAAATCGCTCGCTTGCCTGCATCTTAAGAAGGCCATCTCCGGGGACGAATGCTGCTTTGGTGGCCGCGCCCTAGTTCCTTGGTAGTAGGCTACTTGACCAGAAAATGGCCCTGCATGCCCTTGCCTTCCAGGCCCCTGGCGTAGAAGCGATACTTGCCCGGCTTGACCGGCAGAAAGTAGAGCTCGGCTTCGCCGGCATCCTCGAACTCCAGCTCGGTCAGGGTCACCGCCTTGATCTCCACGCCGCCGGCTTCGATCTTGCGCAAAAAGATGGCGGTGGAAAACTCCGGGGCCTGGAAGGCGTATTCCTTCTGCCCGCTGGAAATGATCTTGAGCTGATAGGCCTGGCCGGTTTCCAGCTGGTACTCGGTTTGCGACATGGCGTAGTCGCTCTCCTCGTTGCCCAGCAGCAGGTCAGGCAGGGCCACGGGGCGGCGGGTCATATCACCGGCGGCATGCAGGTTGTCGAAGCCGGCCAGGCTGGCGAGCAGGATCAGGCCGAGACTCAGGTGTTTGAATGCGTGCATGGGGGCGTCCTCTTGTTGTTCTGGCACCGCGTCATCCTAGAGCCGGGCTCGCCTGCTGCCGTTACCACCTTGGTGCTGATGCCCTGCGACTTTGGCCCAGTACCGCCTGAAAAATTACGACCTTGGTACTGACCGATCACGACCAAGGGCATATTTCCCGGGGTTTGGGCCCTTCCTATGCTGGCAGCACCCGAGAAGGAGTTGCCGCCCATGCGCCCGATCCGCCGCTCCCTGCTGCCCTGCCTGCTGGCCTGTCTGGGCCTGGGCGCCCCAGTGCTTGCCGCCCCGCCAACGACCGAGCTGCAGGTGCGTATCGGCTACCTGGCCTATATCCCCGAGACCGGGCCGCTGCTCTCCAATGTCATCCCCGAGCCGCTGGATGCCGGCTTGCGCGGCGCCGAACTGGCGATTGCCGACAGCAACAGCACCGGACGTTTTCTCAAGCACCACTATCAACTGCAGGTCGCCGAGGCGCAGGACGCCCCGGCCCTGCTAGCGGCGGCGAAAGCATTGCACCAGCAGGGCGTGCGCCTGTTTGTGGTCAACGCCCCCGCCGCTACCCTGCGCCAGCTCAGTGCGCAGCTGACAGACAGCCTGCTGCTCAATGCCGGCAGTGCCGATGACGCGCTGCGCAGTCAGCAATGCCTGGCCAATGTGCTGCATACCCTGCCCAGCCGCGCCATGCTGGCCGACGCCCTGGCGCAGTTTCTGACCCTGCGCAAGTTGACGCGCTGGCTGCTGATCACCGGTCCCACCAAGGACGATAGGGCCTATGCGGCGGCGCTGCGCCGAGCGGCCAAGCGCTTCGGTCACCGGATAGTCGCGGAAAAGCCCTGGAGCTTCGACAACGACCAGCGCCGCAGCGCCCAGGCCGAGATGCCGCTGTTTACCCAGACCAGCGAGTACGACGTGGTGCTGGTGGCCGACGAGCGCGGCGACTTTGGTGAATACCTGCCCTACAACACCTGGTACCCGCGGCCGGTGGCCGGCACCCAGGGCCTGGCCCCGACTGCCTGGCACAAGAGCGTGGAAACCTTCGGCGCCGCGCAGTTGCAGAAGCGCTTCGAAGCCCATGCCGGGCGCTGGATGAACGACCGCGACTTCGCCGCCTGGATGGCCGTGCGCAGCCTGGCC
>JBFHPI010000337.1:0-3981 GCA_041592855.1 Pseudomonas sp. | reverse complement strand
GAGCTGGTGATCTTCTTTCACCTGCTCTACAACACCCTGCGTTGTGTGCTGATGCTGCCGACGGTGGGGCTGATGGCGCGCTTCTGCAACTGGCTGCTGCCGGATCGCCCGGACGTCAGCGGTGTGGCCCGTCCGCGCCATCTGGATCGCACTGCACTGGACACGCCGAGCCTGGCCCTGGCCAATGCGGTCCGCGAGACCCTGCGCATTGGCGACCTGGTGGAGACCATGCTGCGCCATCTGCTGGAGGTGCTGCGCAGTAATCAGCCGGCCCTGAGCAAGGAACTGCGCCGCCTGGATGATGATGTCGACGCCCTCTACAGCGCGGTCAAGCTGTACCTGGCCCAGGTCTCGCGTGACGCCCTGGGCGAACGGGATAGTCGGCGCTGGGCAGAGACTCTCGAATGGGCGGTGAACCTGGAACGGGCCGGCGGCATTATCGAACGCATGCTGGGCAAGATACAGGATCAGAAAACCGCCCAGCGCCATGGTTTCTCCGAGAGCGGCCTGGAGGAACTGGCCGGCCTGCATGCTCAATTGCTGGCCAACCTGCGTCTGGGGCTCAATGTCTTTCTCTCCGGTGATGCCGAGAGTGCGCGCCAGCTGCTGCGCGAGAAACGGCGCTTCCGTGCCCAGGAACGGCGCCTGGCCCACGCCCACGTTGGCCGCTTGCATCGCCAGGTGGTGCAAAGCATCGAAACCAGCGCCCTGCATTTGGAGCTGATCGGTGACATGCAACGGCTCAACTCACTGTTCTGTTCCAGTGCCTATGTGGTGCTGGAAAGCGGTGAGACCGGGGCGCTGCACCCTGAACAGGGGAAGGGTGAATAGGCAGACGCTATTTTGGTCTATACCACCAAACCTTGGTTGGGTGGTGGGGTGGATAGGCAGTGCGCTTTAGTTGATGGGCGAAGTTGCAACAGTTTTGCCATCAACTCTCGCTAGTAATGCTCAACTCCAACAACAAAAGAGCGCCTGCCCCTATGAAAACCCTCAGCACTCTGGCACTTGGTCTAGGCCTTGCCTTCAGCGCCAGCCAGGCCAGCGCCTGGTCGCAACCCACTCACAAAAACATCGTCAAGGACGCCCTGGGCTTTATGAACTCGGCCCATGCCACGGCCGAGATGAAGCGCGCCTACCAGTTCTATGTCGGCGCCGCCGGCAGCGAGGACCGCGCCGGGGAAATCCTCGGCCAGGCCGCCTATGACGTCGACGACTTCAAGGACACCCGCCTGGGCGGCTGGTGGGTCGGCTACGAGCACGCGCCGGTATGGGGCGCGGCAGCCTCCATCGTCAACTACACCTCCTACTGGCACTTTATCAATATGGGGCGTCAGGGCGATGCCCATGGCAACGACCACGGTGGCTACGACTACCGCTACCGCAAGGTGGACGGCAGCTGGAGCGGCGACGTGGACTGGTACGCCATGGTCTACCTGTACAACCGCGAGCTGAAGAAGAGCGACTTCGATACCACCGAGGCCCACTACCGCCAGGGTACCTACTCCAACTGGCAGGCTCATTACGGCGACTTCCAGACCGCCGCCTTCCAGCCCATCGACAACCTGGCCAAGTACTGGTTCGACCAGTTCAAGAACGCCCCCTCGTTGCAGACCATCGGCTACGCCCTGCACGCCACCGGTGATGTGGCCCAGCCGCACCATGCCTGGGTTACCTCCGGCAATGGTCATTCCGGTTGGGAGGGCTGGGTGGACGATCACTACTTCCGTGAAGGCCTCAACGACCTGAGTAAGGTGGCCAGCCGGGTGGGCAGCTACGACCCGCAGCGGCCAATTCGCGACCTGCTGACCCAGACTGCCCAGGCAGCCTACCAGCGCCCTGAACCGCTGTACGACACCAGCTACAGTACCCGCCTGCGCGTGGCGAAGGAGATGATTCCCGAGTCCATCGCCCTCACCGTGGCGGTGCTGACCAAGGGTGCCAACAGCTTCCACGGCCAGGGTGGCCTGTAAGTGCGGCGCCTGAACGGCGCCCTGCTGGCACTGGGGCTGACCGGCATCTGCCTGTCGGCCCTGGCTGCCCAGGATCTGCGCATCAATGAGCAGCGCCTGCCCGGCAAGAGCGTGGCCTTGCTGGAGCAGGCCATGACCCGGGTCAAGTTCAATACCGACCTGCGCCGCCTGCGCCTGGGCCTGGCGGAAAACCACCTGCTGGCCCGCGAGGTGGAAGCCGAACTGCAGGATAACTATCGCCGCGAGCTGGACGCCCTGGTGGAGGTGGAGGCGGCCAACCTGATCGAGCAGGTTTACGGTCGTCAGTTCGAGCAGGACATACGCCCCTATCTGCGCCAACCCCAGCCTATGAGTAGCCAGCAGCTGCGTGAAATCCTCGCCGCGTCGCAGCAGGGCCTGGTGCTCGACAGCCTGCAGCTAAGCCCCAGGCAACAGGCCGCCGCCAAGGCCCTGGTGCTGATTCATTGGCAGTTTCCCGGTGGCCCGGAGCGCCAGCTCGATCTGCTGCAGCTGTACCAGGGCGACAACGTGCAGGGCCAGGTGGAGCTGCAACAGGGCAATCTGGTCTACCTGGCCGAGGCGGTGCGCCAGCGCGCCTGGCGCGATTTCCTCTGGCATCAGCTGCAGCATAAGCAGGGCTTTACCGAGGCCGAACTGATCGGCTTGCGCCAGCTGGTACGGGACAAGCTGGTGCGTCACCAGTACCTGCACCAGATCGGCCTGCACAGCGACTTCCACCACGAAACCCCGAGCCTGCGCGCGCTGGCCAGCCAGGTCAGCGACGCCGAGGCCGAGGCCTATTACCAGCGTCATCGCCAGCAGTTCCAGAACGTTTCCCGGGTCGAGGCGGCGCATATTCGCCTGGCGGATCAGGCCACGGCGGACCGGGTGCATGCCGAGCTGCAGCAGGGGCTGGATTTCAGCGAAGCGGTGCAGCGCTATTCCACCGCGGCCAGCAAGAATCTGACCCCGCCGGGGGATCTGGGTGAGATTCGCGCCGACGCCGAAGACCTGGATTTTCTGCGCAAGACCGCCTTGCTGCAAAAGACCGGCACAGTCTCGCTGCCGATGTGGATCGACGGGGCCTTCGAGATCGTCCTGGTGCGCGCCCGCGAGGACCATCAGCTACCGCTCAGCGATCCAAGCGTGCGGTATGAAGTGAACCAGGCCGTGGCCAAGGAGCAGCTGACCCGGCAATTCCAGGCCCGGGTCGATGCCCTGCTGGCCGGGGCCCGGGTGGAGGGGCTATGAGCAACGCATGCAGGGTGCGCCGTGCGCACCGACAACACGGCGCTATAGGTGCGCACAGGGCACCCTACGGTCAGGCGTTTGTCGACTGCGGGAGGGCGCCATGAAGGCCTGGATACTAGGCGCTATGCTTTGCCTCACAGCCTCGGTCAGCCTGGCGGCCTGGTGGGGGCTGAATAGGCAGGGCCTGCAGGCGCCGCCAACCGAACAGCTCACTTTCCAGCGGCCCACATCTGCTCTGCCCGGCCTTGCCCCGCCAGCGCCGCTGCCCAGTACGCCGCCGGTGCTGGCGAGCCGGATTGAACCTGAAGCGCCCAGCGAGATGCCGAGCGCCCCCCAGCTAAATGCCGAGGAGGCGCAGATGCTGATGCAGCTGATGGCCGAGCAGGGCGACCCGCGCAGCCCGGCCCTGGGCGAACGTCAGCCACGTCAGGCGGCAAGCGCCGAGCAGCTGGCCGACCCTGAGCAATACCGCGCCTTCGAGGAGCAGCACAGCCGCGCCCTGATCATGGCCTATGCCGGTGGAGTCAAGCAGATCCCGGCGATTCGCCAGCGTATTGAAGAAGAATCCCAGGCTGGTACCCGTACTGCCGAGGAAATCGACGAAGCCCGCGCCGCCCTGCAGCAGTTGGAAATACTGCAGAGCAAACTGCAGCGCGAGGCGCCCGAACTGTTGCCTTGAGTTGCCCTCCGGTCAGGCCCGCGCGCCAACCCCATGACCCGCCGGCTCCAGGCCGCCAGCAACAGCTGTAGCGACAGT
>JBFHPI010000336.1:0-4005 GCA_041592855.1 Pseudomonas sp. | reverse complement strand
GGGTGCAAGGAGCCTGTCGGGCTTAGGCGTCCGTAGCGAGAAACAGGCCGGTTTGAGCCGGTTTTTGCGGTCTTTTGAAGCGAATAGCTAGCTATTTAACGAAGAAGAGCGCAAGGAATGGCCAAATCCGACTGCTCCGCAGCAGGACAGTCCTAAGTCCGACAGGCTCCCAGGCCTTGGTTATACTTCGGCCGCCCGGTTCACGCGCTTTATGGAGTGTTTATGCTCGCACCCGTGCAGTTACTCTCGGCCAGCCGGCAGAACCTCTGGCGTCTGACCCTGATCCGTATCCTGGTGCTGGCCGCCCAGGCCGGCTCGGTGGGGCTGGCTTACAAATCGGGAGCACTGCCGTTGCCCTGGCAGGCGCTGACGATCACCCTGCTGGTATCGCTGCTGCTGTGTCTGGGCACCGCCTTGCGTTTGCGCGGCCCCTGGCCGGTGACCGAGCAGGAATACGCGTTGCAACTGGGTTGCGACCTGATCATTCACAGTGTGCTGCTGTACTACACGGGCGGCTCGACCAACCCCTTCGTCTCCTATTACCTGGTGCCGCTGACCATCGCTGCGGCGACCTTGCCCTGGCTTTACACCATCGTCCTCTCCGGCCTGGCCCTGGCCGGCTACACCCTGCTGCTGGTCTGGACTCACCCCCTGGAAGTGCCGGCCGCTCCGCGGGAGAGCCTGCTGATCTACGGCATGTGGCTGAGTTTTGCCCTGGCTGCCGGACTGATCACCTTCTTCGTGGCGAAGATGGCCGAGGAGTTGCGCCGTCAGCAAGAGCTGCGCGCCGAACGCCGCGAGGAGGGCATGCGTGACCAGCAGTTGCTGGCGGTGGCGACCCAGGCCGCTGGCGCCGCCCATGAGCTGGGTACGCCCCTGGCGACCATGAGCGTGCTGATCAAGGAACTGCGCCGCGAGCATCAGGAGCCGGCCCTGCAGGAGGACCTGGCGCTGCTGCAGGAGCAGGTCAAACTGTGCAAGGAGACCTTGCAGCAACTGGTACGCGCCGCCGAGGCCGATCGGCGTCAGGCGGTGGTGGAGCAGTCCTGCGTGGAGTGGCTGGAGGCCGCGCTCAAGCGCTGGCACCTGATGCGCCCCGAGGCCAGTTACCGCTATCAGTGTCTGGGTCGCGGCACGCCGCCGCGCCTGATGCCGCCCACCGACCTGACCCAGGCCCTGCTCAACCTGCTGAACAATGCCGCCGATGCCTGCCCGGACAACCTCGATATCCGTCTGGACTGGGACCACCAGTGGCTGCGCCTGAGCATCCGTGACTTCGGTGCCGGCGTCCCTTTAGCCATTGCCGAGCAGCTGGGCCGTCCCTTTTTTACCACCAAGGGCAAGGGCTTCGGCCTGGGCCTGTTTCTCAGTCAGGCCAGCGTGACCCGTGCCGGCGGCACGGTTAAGTTGTATAACCATGAAGAAGGCGGCACCCTGACCGAATTGAAGCTGCCCCGTGCCTATGGCCGTGCTTGAGGAAATGGCGAGTATGAGTGACGAAGTCCTGTTCGACGGCGACGAACAACCCCACCTGCTGCTGGTGGATGACGACCCCACCTTTACCCGGGTGATGGCCCGGGCCATGAGTCGTCGCGGCCTGCGCGTATCCACCGCCGGTTCCGCCGAGGAGGGCCTTGCCCTGGCCGAGCAGGATCTGCCGGACTATGCCGTGCTGGACCTGAAGATGGAAGGCGACTCCGGCCTGGTGCTGCTGCCCAAGCTGCTGGAGCTGGACGCCGAGATGCGCGTGGTGATCCTCACCGGCTATTCCAGCATCGCCACCGCAGTGGAGGCGATCAAGCGCGGTGCCTGCAACTACCTGTGCAAACCGGCCGATGCCGATGATGTGCTGGCCGCGCTGCTGACCCAGCATGCTGATCTCGACAGCCTGGTGCCGGATAACCCGATGTCGGTGGACCGCCTGCAGTGGGAGCATATCCAGCGTGTGCTGGCCGAGCATGAAGGCAACATCTCCGCCACCGCCCGCGCCCTGGGCATGCACCGGCGTACTCTGCAGCGCAAATTGCAGAAGCGTCCAGTACGACGTTAGTCGTAGGTTAAAAGGCGCCACCTGAAAGCCTGCCGAAAGCTTGGCGGGCTTTGCCCCTGATATGCTGCGCGGCCCTGCTTTGGTCTTTTCGGAACCGCCATGCTCGCCATCCTTCAGCAAACCCTCGCGGTTACCGCGCCGGTCTTTTCCATGCTGTTTCTCGGCGTGGCGCTCAAGCGCTGGGGGCTGATCGACGCGGCCTTTATCAACACCGCCTCGACCCTGGTGTTTCGCGGCACCCTGCCGACCCTGCTGTTTCTTGGCATCGTCAAGGCCGACCTGAGCCGCGCCCTGCAGCCTGCGTTGCTGCTGTATTTTCTGCTGGCCACCATCGTCTGCTTTCTGCTGGCCTGGGGCTGGTCGCTGTGGCGCTGTCCGCGGGATGATCGCGGGGTCTATACCCAGGGTGCCTTTCGCGGCAACAACGGCATTATCGGCCTGGCCCTGGCCACCAGCATGTATGGCGACTATGGTCTGTCGCTGGGGGCGGTGCTCGGCGGGGTGGTGATTCTCAGCTACAACACGCTGTCGGCCATCGTCCTGGCCATCTACAGTCCAGAGGCCAAGACCGATGCCTGGAGTCTGCTCAAGAGCGTACTCGGCAACCCACTGATCATCGGCGTGCTGGCGGCCATTCCCTTTGCCTGGTGGCAGATTCCGTTGCCCCAGTGGCTGCTGGTCTCCGGCGAATACTTTGCCAAGATGAGCCTGCCCTTGGCGCTGATCTGCATCGGCGGCACCCTGACCCTGGCTTCGCTGCGCGAGAGCAGCGGGCCGGCCCTGAGCTCCAGCCTGATGAAGGTATTCTGGCTGCCGCTGCTGGCCACCCTGGGCGCCTGGCTCTGGGGCTTTCGCGAGGCGGAGCTGGCGATCCTGTTTCTCTACTTCGTCAGCCCCACGGCGGCAGCCAGCTTCGTCATGGCCAAGGCGGTGGGGGCCAATCACCAGTTGGCAGCGGTGATTATTGTGATCACCACCCTGGCCTCGGTCTTGAGCACCAATATCGGTCTGTTTGTGCTGCAGTGGGCGGGGTGGATCTAACCAATCGGCACGCATAAAAAGGCCGGGCAATGCCCGGCTTTTTGGTCATGGACGCTAGGATTTATGAGCGCCTTCGATCACTTCCTGGGCCGCGCGAAAGGCATCGATGGCCGCCGGTACCCCGGCATAGACCGCGCAGTGCAGCAGCGCTTCGCGGATCTCGGCCACCGTGCAGCCATTGTTCAGCGCGCCGCGTACATGGCCCTTGAGCTCCTGGGGGCATTTCAGGGCAGTAAGGGCGGCCAGGGTGATCAGGCTGCGAGTCTTGCGGTCCAGCCCTTCGCGGGTCCACACACCACCCCAGGCGTGTTCGTTGACGAAGTCCTGCAGCGGCTGGGAAAAGTCAGTGGCATTGCCCAGGGCGCGGTCGACAAAGGCATCGCCCATCACCTCGCGGCGCACCTTGAGGCCCTGTTCGCGGTTATCGCTCATCTTCAGTTCACCTCGCCGCGCTGCTTTTGCCAGGCGCGCACGGTGATGATCACCAGGGTGATGGCGGTCAGCGGCAGGGCATAGCCGATCATGGCGTCACCAAAGATATCGGCGAAGGGGCGGCCGGTTGAAGACAGCACCAGGTAAACCGTATAGGCCACGTAATAGGCCAGGAACAGCAAGCCCTCCCAGCGGTTGATGCGGTAACCGGCGAAGAAAATCGGCAGGCAGGCCACGGCCACGGCAATCATTACCGGGAAGTCGAAGGCCAGGGCGTTGGCGGCCACGGCCACCGCCTGGGGCGACACCAGGGCGGTCAGGCCCAGTACGCAGAGCAGGTTGAAGATGTTGCTGCCGACGATATTGCCCACGGCGATATCCCGCTCACCCTTGAACGCAGCGATGATCGAGGTGGCCAGTTCCGGCAGGGAGGTGCCGATGGCGATCACGGTGAGACCGATGACCAGCTCCGACAGGCCCAG
>JBFHPI010000335.1:0-4038 GCA_041592855.1 Pseudomonas sp. | reverse complement strand
CTGGGGCGACGCGCCGGTGCCGCCGTCGTGGCCGCTGATCAGGACATGGTCCGCCTTGCCCTTCGAGACGCCGGCAGCCACGGTTCCGACGCCGGTCTCGGACACCAGCTTGACGCTCACGTCTCCGCTGGGATTGGCGTTCTTGAGATCGTGGATGAGCTGCGCCAGGTCTTCGATGGAATAGATGTCGTGGTGCGGCGGTGGCGAAATCAGGGTCACGCCCGGCACTGCATAACGCAGCTTGGCGATCAGACCGTTGACCTTGCCGCCCGGCAGCTGGCCGCCCTCACCTGGCTTGGCGCCCTGGGCCACCTTGATCTGCAGCACTTCGGCATTGACCAGGTATTCCGGGGTCACACCAAAGCGGCCCGTTGCCACCTGCTTGATCTTCGAGCTGCGCACGGTGCCGTAACGGGCCGGGTCTTCACCGCCCTCACCGGAGTTGGAGCGCGCGCCCAGGCGGTTCATCGCCTCGGCGATGGCCTCGTGGGCCTCCGGCG
Source organism: Pseudomonas sp. (assembly GCA_041592855.1). GTDB lineage: Bacteria > Pseudomonadota > Gammaproteobacteria > Pseudomonadales > Pseudomonadaceae > Aquipseudomonas. Next base: position 3,538 of record JBFHPI010000335.1, on the reverse strand, counting down.
ACAGGGCGCCGAGGGAGATGCCGGCGGAGTCGAAGCGCTTGAGAATCTCGCCCAGCGGCTCAACCTGATCCAGCGCCAGCGGCTGCTCGGCCAGCTTCAGCTGCAGCAGATCGCGCAGCATGGACACCGGACGGGTATCGACCAGGGCGCTGTATTCCTTGTATTTCTCGTAGCTGCCCTGCTGCACGGCAGCCTGCAGGGTGTTGACCACATCCGGGTTGTAGGCGTGGTACTCGCCGCCGTAGACGAACTTGAGCAGGCCGCCTTGCTGGATGGCCTTGCGGTTGTTCCAGGCCTCGAAGGCCAGCAGCTTCTGCTCGGCCTCGATATCGACAAAACGCGCGCCCTTGATGCGGCTGGCCACACCCCGGAAGCACAGTTCGGTCACTTCGTCGGCCAGACCGACCGCCTCGAACAGCTGGGCGCCACGGTAGGAGGCGACGGTGGAGATGCCCATCTTCGACAGGATCTTCAGCAGGCCCTTGGCGATGCCCTTGCGGTAGTACTTGAACACCTCATACAGGTCGCCCAGCACTTCGCCGGTACGGATCAGGTCGCCCAGTACTTCATAGGCCAGGAACGGATAGACCGCCGAGGCGCCAAAGCCCAGCAGCACCGCATAGTGGTGCGGGTCGCGGGCGGTAGCGGTTTCCACGAGAATATTGCAGTCGCAGCGGAGCCCCTTCTCGGTCAGGCGATGGTGCACCGCACCGGTGACCAGCGCGGCATGGGCCGGCAGCTTGCCCGGGGCGATATGCCGGTCGGAGAGCACCAGCAGCGACTTGCCGGCGCGCACCGCTTCTTCGGCCTGATCGGCCATATTGCGCACGGCGGCTTCCAGACCGATCGACTCGTCGTAGTTCATGTCGATCAGCTGGCGCTCGAAACCTGGGCGATCCAGGTTCATCAGCGAACGCCACTTGGCCGGCGAGATCACCGGGCTGCTGAGGATGATACGGGTGGCGTGCTCCGGCGACTCCTGGAAGATATTGCGCTCGGCACCGAGGCAGATCTCCAGGGACATGACGATGGCTTCACGCAGCGGGTCGATCGGCGGGTTGGTCACCTGGGCGAACTGCTGACGGAAGTAGTCGTAGGGCGAGCGCACGCGCTGGCTGAGCACCGCCATCGGCGTGTCGTCACCCATGGAACCGACCGCCTCCTGGCCCTGCTCACCGAGCGGGCGCAGCACCTGGTCACGCTCCTCGAAGGTGACCTGGAACATCTTCATGTACTGCTTGAGCTGGTCGACGTCATAGAACGCCGAACCATGGTCGCGGTCTTCCAGGGTGGCCTGGATGCGCAGGGCATTCTTGCGCAGCCACTGCTTGTAGGGGTGACGCGACTTCAGGCGATTGTCCACCGCATCGGTGTCGAGTACCTGGCCGGTCTCGGTGTCCACGGCGAGGATCTGACCCGGGCCGACACGGCCCTTTGCGATGACGTCCTCGGGCTGGTAATCCCACACGCCGATTTCCGACGCCAGGGTGATATAGCCGTTCTTGGTGGTGACCCAACGCGCCGGGCGCAGCCCGTTGCGGTCAAGCAGGCAGACCGCATAGCGGCCGTCGGTCATCACCACGCCGGCCGGACCGTCCCACGGCTCCATATGCATGGAGTTGTATTCGTAGAACGCACGCAGATCGGCGTCCATGGTCTCGACGTTCTGCCAGGCTGGCGGAATGATCATGCGCACGCCGCGGAACAGGTCGATGCCGCCGGTGACCATCAACTCCAGCATGTTGTCCATGCTGGAGGAGTCGGAGCCGACGCGGTTGACCAGCGGACCCAGTTCTTCCAGATCGGGAATCAGGTCGTTGGCGAACTTCAGGCGACGGGCCTGGGCCCAGTTGCGGTTGCCGGTGATGGTGTTGATTTCACCGTTGTGCGCCAGGAAGCGGAACGGCTGCGCCAGCGGCCACTTGGGCAAGGTGTTAGTGGAGAAGCGCTGGTGGAATACGCAGATGGCGGTCTGCAGACGCTCGTCACCCAGGTCCGGGTAGAACTGCTGCAGGTCGGCCGGCATCATCAGGCCTTTGTAGATGATGGTCTTGTGCGAAAAGCTGCAGATGTAGTGATCGCTGTCCGCGGCATTAGCCACCGAGGAACGGCGACGGGCGCTGAACAGCTTGATGGCAAATTCCTGATCGGACAGACCTTCACCGCCAACGAACACCTGCTCGATGATCGGCAGGCGCTGCAGAGCCAGCTGACCGAGCACGCTGGTGTCGACCGGCACCTTGCGCCAGCCGATCAGCTGCAGGCCAGCCGCGAGAATCTCGCGGTCCATATTGGCCCGGGCGGCCTCTGCTTTCACCGGATCCTGATTGAAGAACACCATGCCCACGGCATATTGGCCCGGCAGGGCAACGCCAAAGCTTTCCTGGGCCACGGCACGCAGGAACAGGTCAGGCTTCTGAATCAGCAGACCACAACCGTCACCGGTCTTGCCGTCGGCGTTGATGCCACCGCGGTGGGTCATGCAGGTCAGCGCCTCAATGGCGGTCTGCAGCAGATGATGACTCGCTTCACCTTGCATGTGGGCAATCAAGCCGAAGCCGCAGTTATCCTTGAACTCATCAGGACGGTACAAACCTGCTTTCATAAGGGAGACTCTCACCAGGCTGCCTAACATCAGGCAAATTACTTTCTAATTCATTTACTTAGCGAGCGCGCAGGACTAGGCCCCAGCTTTGCGCAGGCGAAAGGGAGGGTATTGTACATACCGACCCAGGCCGCCACAAATCCAAGCGTCGAAAATACGAAAGGCAATGTCGCTAAAGCGAAGGAAGGGACTGACAGGTCGTGCTATCGACCCGCCAGTCACCCACTGTTACAGCATTTCCTGCTGAATACTGGCGATGGTCCGCGGCCAGGGCTTCCCCGCCTGCACCTTGGCCGGCAGCTGCTTGAGGGCAGCCTGGGCCTGATCGCGGGTGGCAAAGCTGCCATAGGTCACCACATACAGTGGCTGCCCCTGATGCTGCTTCTTGAAATAGCGGTACTCACCGCCCTGCTCACGCACAAAGGCCTGGGCACTGGACTCCGAGCGGGTGCCCAGAATCTGCAGGGTATAGCGCGAACCCGCCTGGGCGGCATACCAATTAGCGGCCCGAGCCACAGTCGGCGCTGGCGCAGGAGCCGCGGCAGGTTTGGGCGCCGGAGCTGGTGCCGGCGCGACAGCAGGCGCAGGTGCCGGAGCCGGCCTGGCCGGAGCAACGGGGGCGGGCTCAATCCTGGCCGGAGCAGCTGCGCTTGCCGGTGCCGCAGCGGGCACAACCGGTGCTGCTGCCACAGCCACAGGCTGCGTGGGCGCGGCCGGCACTTGCGCAGGCAACGGCGCCACCTCGGCCAACTGCTCATCACCACCACTGGCCGCTAGGGCCAGGGGTTCGCGCATCACCGGCTGCGGCTCTCCGACCAGCGGCAGGGGAACCGGTTTGGCATTGCCGGCGAACTCGACAGCGGGCGAAATCGGCACCTCGGCAGGCTTGTCAGCAGCCGGCGCAGTCCCCATCGGCAACTGGGCCAGGGCCTG
>JBFHPI010000334.1:0-4097 GCA_041592855.1 Pseudomonas sp. | reverse complement strand
TGGCCGCCTCATAGTCGATCAGGTGTGCCTCGAACCAGGCCGCGCCATAACGCCAGTCCTGCTGCAGATCGTTAATCAGGTAGCTGGCGACAATCTGCCGCCCGCGATTGGCAATAAAGCCGGTGGCCGCCAGCTCGCGCATGCTGGCGTCAACCATGGGCATGCCGGTGCGCCCCTGGCACCATTGGACAAAGCGCTGATCGACCTGCTGCGAGGCACCGACCGTAGCCTTCAACCCGCCACTGCGAAACAGGGCACTGCCATGACGCACCAGGGTCCAGCGAAAGAAGTCGCGCCAGAGCAGTTCCAGCCACAACCAGTAGGTGGAATCGTTGCGCTGGTACTGCGCCTCATGGCGACGCAGCTCGGCCACCACCCGACGGGGTGACAGACTGCCATTGGCCAGCCAGGGAGAAAACTTGGAAGAGAACTCGGTGCCGATCAGCCCGTTGCGGGTGTCCTTGTATTGCCGCACATGCTGAGTCGTCCACAGGTAGTCACGCACCCTTGCCAATGCGGCCGGCTCGCCACCCGAGAAGGGAAAGGCACTGGCCGACACATTCATCGGCTCCCCCAGCCCCAACTGTGACAGACTCGGAATGGGCTGCAGCAGAGCCTGGGCACCCTCCGGCAGAGGGGGCAAGCGCTCGGGGGCGCGGCGCGGCTGAAACACCTGCAGACGAGCCTCGACCAGTTCACGGAAACGGCTGAACACCACCGGCAACTGCTCCAGGGCGCAAGGCAATTCGCCTCGTTGCAACAGATTGTTGCCCGGCAACTGCTGCAGGGGAACATCCACCAGGGCCCTGGCTACACGACCGATCTGCGCCCGCTCCTGGGGCGCGATCTCTTCCAGGGTCAGCACCTGCTGCAAGTCGAGCTGACTCACCAGTTCGGGAATCACCTGCTCGGGCAGCCCAGACAGCACCAGCAGGGCCGAACCACGCTGGCGCAACTCGCTGTCCAGGGCCGTCAGGCTTTCCAGCAAGAAACGCGCTCGGTGCACCCCCAGGCGCGCCATGCCGAACTCATTGCTCTCGAACAGGGCAGGGTCCAGTACATACAGGGGCAACAAATGTCGGGCGCTCAGGCCCGCCTGCAGGGCCGGGTGATCATCCAGCCGTAAGTCCTGTTTGAACCAGAGCAAGGTGCGCATGATGGACGGCCTCTAATCCATACAAAAGCTGTACAGTGAATATAGCCTGTACAGCCTAATGCTAGCAGCTTTGCTGCCTGTCGTTCAGGCAGCCGACCAACGTTGAGCTTTACTGGCCCAAAGGTAATTCGCCAGCAGTTCACCGGCCATGTACAAGTATCGTCCAAGGTTTGTGATGCACAATCCGGCAGCAAGAATCGAACGAGCGACTTAGACTATGCACACCCCCAAGGAGTGCAGCATGGACATCTTCGGCATCGCCGTTCTGATCTTTCTGGTCACCGACCCCTTCGGCAATATCGCCATCTATCTCGCCGCCCTGAAAAATGTCGCGGCCAAACGTCGCCTCTGGGTGGCTGGCCGCGAGCTGCTGTTCGCCCTGGCCCTGTTGCTGCTGTTCCTCACCTTTGGTGAGAAGGCCCTGAGCGCCCTGGGCCTGTCACGGGAGGCAATCGCCATCGCCGGCGGCATCATTCTGTTCGTGATCGCCATGCGCATGATCTTTCCCGGCCCTCAGGGCCTGCTTGGCGACACCCCGGACGGCGAGCCGATGCTGGTGCCCCTGGCCACCCCGGCAGTGGCCGGTCCCTCCGCCCTGGCAGTATTGATGACCCTGCGCAACACCCACCAGGGGCCGCTGTGGGAACTCTACGCCGCGGTAGTGCTGGCCTGGGCAGCAACCGCCTTTATCCTGCTGCAGGCCTCGTTCCTGCAGCGTTTTCTCGGGCCCCGTGGACTGACGGCGGTGGAGCGTCTGATGGGCATGCTGCTGATCATGCTCAGCGTCGACATGCTCCTGGATAACCTGCAAAGCGTGCTGCATATCCAATGATCAGACGACTTATCCTGACCTTGGCGCTCACCCTGCTGGCCGGCTGTGTCAGCGGGCCGAGCATCAATACCCAACACCTGGCCCAGGGCCAGAGCAGCCGGGTGCAGTACATCATCCTGCACTACACCTCCACCGACCTGGCCCACTCCCTGGAGCTGCTGACTCGCGGTGAGGTCAGCAGTCACTACCTGATTGCCGAGAATCCGGCGACCATCTACCGCCTGGTGGACGAGCACCGTCGCGCCTGGCATGCCGGGGTCAGTCAGTGGCAAGGGCGTACCTGGCTCAATGGCACCAGCATTGGCATCGAACTGGTCAACCAGGGTTTCTATGACGGACCCAAGGGTCGTTACTGGCAGCCTTTCGCACCGGCGCAGATCGACGCACTGATTGTGTTGCTCAAGGACATCATGCAACGCCATGACCTGGCGCCGGGCAGCATCCTCGCCCACAGCGACGTGGCGCCGCAGCGCAAGGTCGATCCCGGCCCGCTGTTTCCCTGGCAGCGCCTGGCCGAGGAAGGCCTGATCCCCTGGCCGGAAGCCGGCGCAGTGGCCCGCCAGCAGGCCCTGTTCGAGGCGCAGTTGCCCGATGTGGCCTGGTTCCAGCACCAGTTGGCCAGCCATGGCTATGAAGTACCGGATCATGGCCAGCTGGATCAGGCCACGCGCAATGTGATCGCCGCCTTCCAGATGAAATACCGCCAGGCCAACTACGACGGCGAGCCGGACAGCGAAACCGCCGCCCTGCTCTGGGTGCTGAACAACAGCGCCAGCCGTTGAGCTAACGCGGCAGGCTGGCAATCAGCCGCGAGTCGGCCAGGGCTGCGGTGCGGTGCACCGTGGCGGCCTGGTACTCGGGGTCGGCGAGCATGGCGAGAAAGGCCGCCTTGGACGGGTAGCGCACCAGCAGCAGCTCGTCCCAGCACTCCTCGGCCGGGGCGATCAGGGCCAGCTGCACGGCAGCCAACACCTGCACCTCGCCGCCGACTCCGCGCACCTTGCCCAGGGCCGTGCGACTGTAACGGGCGTAGGCTTCACGACCCGTGCAGGGCGCCTGCTCGCTGTCGGCCGGGTAGGCGGCCTGATCGCGGTAGCGCAGCAGGTTGAGCATCAGAATCGGCGTATCGGCCGGAACGCTGGCGGTAAAGGCGGCCAGTTGCTCACGACTGGGGTTGATACTGGACATGGGCGGCTCCTCGACTGATCGAGTCATCAAGGTGACAAGCGCTTAGGCCAGGGGTCAAGCACCATCCATGGCGCTGATATGAGCGCCCCAGCCCTTCCCGAGCGCGCTATTATCCGCGCCATGCTTTTGGGAGATAAGCGATGCTGAACGGCCTGTGGCTGGGATTTTTCGTGGTGGCGGCGCTGGCCGCCCTGGCGCGCTGGCTGCTGGGGGGCGATCCCGCCGTATTCGGCGCCATGGTGGAGAGCCTGTTCGCCATGGCCAAGCTGTCGGTGGAGGTCATGGTGGTGCTGTTCGGCACCCTGACCCTGTGGCTGGGCCTGCTGCGCATCGCCGAGCAGGCCGGCCTGGTCAACCTGCTCGGGCGCCTGCTGGGCCCGCTGTTCGCCCGCCTGATGCCGGAGGTGCCGCGTGGCCACCCGGCCCTCGGTCTGATCACCATGAACTTTGCCGCCAATGGCCTGGGCCTGGATAACGCGGCCACCCCCATCGGCCTCAAGGCCATGCGCGCCCTGCAGGAGCTCAACCCCATCCCCACGGCGGCGAGCAATGCGCAAATCCTCTTTCTGGTGCTCAATACCTCGTCCCTGACCCTGCTGCCGGTGTCGATCTTTATGTACCGGGTGCAGCAGGGCGCCGAGGACCCGACCCTGGTGTTCCTGCCGATCCTCCTGGCCACCAGCGCCTCGACCCTGGCCGGCCTGCTGGCGGTGGCCCTGGTCCAGCGCCTGCGCCTGTGGGACCCGGTGGTACTGGTCTATCTGGTGCCCGGTGCACTGCTGTTGGGCGGTTTTATGGCGCTGCTTGCCGGCCTGAGCGTGACGGCCCTCGGTGCGCTGTCCTCGCTGCTCGGCAACCTCACCCTGTTTGGCCTGATCCTGCTGTTTCTGCTGGTAGGCGCGGCGCGCCGGGTGCCGGTGT
>JBFHPI010000333.1:0-4100 GCA_041592855.1 Pseudomonas sp. | reverse complement strand
CCCTACGCAACACCTCCACTCGGCCTCCTGACGGGACCGGGTCGCGAGCCTGCAAGACTTTCTTAATCAGGCACTTCGCAGCGTCTGTGCTTTTGCGATGGTGTTTACGCTTGTGCTTTTGCTCTTTAACCGCGCTTGCACAGACGACGCCCAAGTCCCCATCAGGAGGCCGAGTGGAATCGCCGTGGAAGGGGTTGAGCGGCATGGATGCCGCGAGAGCTGCGATGGGCCAGGGATGGCCCTTCGTCGGTGGGCCGCATCCGGTCGTGCCCCTGGAGCGGTGATGGAGCGAGGGAAACGTAGCGCAGTGAAGTAACAGCCGCAGGCTGGCCCGCAGGGTGAGCGAAGCGAATAACCCCGGCGCAGCCGGGGCCGGATGGCGGGGTGTGTTTCTTTGCTTACTTTCTTTTGCACAAGCAAAGAAAGTGAGTCGCCCGTAAGGGGCGAAACCCAGCCGCCCAGTGAACGCGCCAATGACCCCTGCCAAGTCAGTGATAAATCCACCGTCACAATCTACACCTCCCCCCAAGGCGCCGGCGCCCCCAGCAGGCGCCCCATAGCGCCAAACAGGCCCAGTTCGCCGAGAACTTGCAATTCCCCCTCGGTTTCCACCATCTCCGCAATCAACGGCAAATCAATACTGTTGGTCGCACGGAACACCGCCTCGATAAAGATGCGCTTATCACTCTCCTGATCGATGGCCCGGATATAGGTGCCATCGATCTTCAGATAGGCCAGCCCCAGGTGGGTCAGGTTGCCGATCAGGCTGAAGCGCCCACCGAAGTGTTGCAGGCCAAGGCTGTAGCCGGTGTCGCGGATGGCCTGGCTGATGCCCTCCAGTTCACTTGCCGGCGGCAGGTGGCGTTCGTCCATTTCCAGGGTAAGCAGGTGGGCCAGTTGCGGGTGCTGCTTGAGGATGGTCAGCAGGCGCTGGAAGTGCTCGCTCTCGCGCAGGGTGGCTGCCGACAGGCTCAGGGCCAGGGGGCTGGGATGCTGGGCCAGGTGGGCCAGGCAATGTTCGAGCATGGCCAGGTCGAAGCGGGCGGTCCAGCCCAGGCGCTCGATCCAGGGCAGGAAGCGGCCGGCGGCGATGGCTTCGCCCTGGGGGTCGAGCAGGCGTGCCAGCACCTTGTGGTGCAGCCGCTGCTGGCGATTGCCGCATTGCACCACTGCCTGGAAGTACAGCTGCAGCTTGCGCTTGTTCAGGGCGTCGTCGATCCAGGTGCGCCAGTCGTGCAGGCCCTGGGTCGTTTGCGGGTTGTAGTCGTCCAGGCGCACCCAGTCGCGGCTCGGGTCATTCTGCGCCTGGGCCAGGGCCTGGTCGGCGCGGCCGATCACCTGGCCGGGCTCTTCGCCGGGGCGGAAGGCCGCGATGCCCATATGAGCCACCGGCTTGCAGTCGCTGGCGCCGGTCTGGCGCAGGCTTTCCAGGCCGGCATGCAGTTCGTCGGCGAGCTGGTCGGCTTCCTCGCTGCCGATGCCCGGGGCAAGCAGGCTGAATTCGCCACCTCGGCTACGCGAGGCCAGCCAGTCGGCGCGGCTGGCCTGGCCGAGCAGGCGCTTGAGCAGCTCGCCAATGGCGGCGATCAGGGCGTCGGTTTTCTGCCCGCCCAGGCGTTGGTTGAGGCCGCCCAGGTCGTTGACCCGCAGCAGGATCAGGTAGCCTTCGGCATGCTGCTCGGAGACCAGCAGCTGGTTGGCCAGGCGGATATCGAACAGGCGGCGGTTGGCCAGGCCGGTGATGCTGTCCTGATAGGCCTGCTCGCGCAGTTTTTCGCTGCGCGCGGCTTCTTCGGCGAACAGGGTTTTGAGTTTTTCCACCATCTGGTTCATGGCGGTGACCACGCGCTTGAGTTCGGGGGTGCGCGGCACCTTGGGCAGGGTCATGAATTCGCGGCGGGTGATGGCCTGGGCCTGTTGCACCATGTTGTCCAGGGGGCGCAGCTGGGTACGCAGCAGCCAGCCGCCGAGGATGGCGCTGACCAGGCCGCACAGCAGCAGCCAGATCAGGCTGCCGATGGCGCTGTCCCACAGCTTGGCCAGGGCAAATTGTGGATGACTGAGCACCTCGACCCGCGCCGCCTGTTCCCAGCCGCGCATGATCAGGGCGTCGCCGCCCTGGGCCTGGAGGTCGACCAGGTTGCTGAACCAGGGCGGTACGCTGCCGCTGACTTCGTCGCTGCGGCGCTCGACCATCACCTCGTCGGTGGGGATGCGCACCACGCGAATGCTGGCGAAGTAGCCGCTGTCGAAAATCGAACTGACCATCAGCTCGATCATCGCCGGGTCGTCCACGTGCGGGGTCATGGACAGGCCCAGGGCGGTGGCGGCATCCTGGGCGTGGGAGCGCAGTTGGCTGATCAATTGTTCTCGGGAGCTCTCTACCCCGGCGATAAAGCTGCCGGTGAAGGCCACCACCAGAAACAGGCAGATGGCGAGAAAGAGTTGCTTGAGTAGAGACATGAGGTTCCTCCTAGCCTTCGCCGATGGCGAAGCCCTCTGCGCGCATTTTTTTCAGAATGTCCTGCCAGCGTGACAGCTTCTTGGTATCGCTTTTCTTCACGTTGGAACCGGCCAGATACAGCCCCTCGGCGTTGAAGGCGTAGACCGGGAGCAGGTCGCGGCGCTGCGAGGCGGGCTTGATGTCGTTGATCAGGTTGTCCAGTACCAGGGGCTCTGCGCCGGGGGTGGCATAGTAGGTGAGCACCATATGGGCCTGGTTGTAGTTGAGTGCCTTGACGTAGGTGATGCGCAGCTTGTCGGCCGGCACACCGAGGCGGCGCAGGGTGAAGTATTTGCCGATGGAGTAGTCCTCGCAGTCGCCGGCGCCCTTGATCAGCATCTCCACCGGGGTAGCCCAGTAATCGTTGACCTTCCACAGGGCGATATCGTTGGTAAAGCGTACCTGGCGGTTAAAGAAACGATTGACCGCAGTCAGCTTCTCTCGTTCTGGCAGGTTGTGGCTGCTCCTGATCAGCTCGTCCCAGGCCTGAATGCGCTGCTTGGCCGGGCCGAGGTTGCCGTAGCGGCTTTCCGCGGTGCGGATGATCTGCTCGAAGTCCCAGTTGGCCAGGGCGCTGGCCAGCCCGACAAGCAGAACCAGCACACAGAGCAGCGCTTGCTGCAGGTGGCGAAAGCCTCCGTATCTGGGCTGGGTTGGCCGCATCGTGCATGCCTCGGGTCAGGATTGGGCAAGTCTAGGTGCTGGTGGGCGGATTTGCAGCTCAGTCTGTATCGATCTGTGAGCGTTCTGTATCAGCGCTGCATGGGCGGTGGCAGGGTCTTCTGCTTGAGGATATAGAGGCTGACCAGTACCGCGCTGGTCAGCATAAAGGCCCTGGCCCAGAACAGCGGTACCAGATAGCTGGAGATACCGATGCTCAGCCACATCAGGCCGATGGCGTAGACCTTGCCCTTGAGGGGAATGCCCTGGCCTTGCAGGTAGTCGACTATCCAGGGGCCGAGCTGGCGGTGGTTGACCAGCCACTGGTAGAAACGCTTTGAACTGCGCATAAAGCAGGCGGCGGCCAGCAGCAGGAAGGGGGTGGTGGGCAGCACCGGGAGGAAGATGCCGATAACCCCGAGTGCCACGCTCAGCCAGCCAATGGCGATCAGTATGCCGCGCAGCAGCGGGTTGCGCTGCTGCTGGATATCCTGAGCCATCCGCTGCGCTGGCGTCAGTGGCGGTGAGGCTTAAGCAGGGCGGGTTTTTCTTCCGGGGCCTGGCACAGCAGGAACAGGGCGGTGAGCAGCTCGGGGATCTGTTCGACCATGCTGTCCACCAGATCGCGGTCGCGGGCGATTTCGGCGAATTCAGGCTGCTCGTCAAACAGACCGGAGCCGACCATGATCGGCAGCAGCAGCTCGCTCACTTCATCTTCGGCATCGTCGAACCAGGCCGCTTCACGCAGGAATACGCCTTCCATAAAGCCGATGCACCAGCCGCGCAGGTCGGAATCGTCGGGCTCATCGCCCAGGTCCAGCGCGCAGGGCACTTCCGGGTCGTCGTCACTGGCCAACTGACGGGCGATATGGCTGTGCAGCTGGATCAGGGTGGCTTCGATATCGTCGCGCTCGGCATCGCTGCGGTAGTGCGGTGG
>JBFHPI010000332.1:0-4112 GCA_041592855.1 Pseudomonas sp. | reverse complement strand
ACCGCCACGGTTCACTTCATACTGAAAGCGCACCAGCAGTTCGTGAGCGCCGCCAGGTACCTGGAAATAACGACCGTCACCAAGGCGCTCGCCGTTCAGGCGGTCCGCCATCAGCAGGGTGCCGGCACTGCTATGGAGTTCGACCCAGGCCTGACCCGGATCGCGCGGCGGCACAGGTGCCGCGCAAGCCCCCAGCAACAGCAGCGTCAGTAGTACGCTCAGATAACGCATGTCGGTTTCCTCACTGGCCCATGGCCAAAGCCTACGCCCATTTGCGCCTGGAGGCAGCTCGGGCAATCGGGTAGCGTGGCGCCCATGAAAAGATCATTGCGCCCTCTGCTGCTAATGACCCTGCTCGCGCTGACAGGTTGCAGCACCCTGGATTATTACCGCCATCTGGCGGCCGGCCAGGTGCAGCTGCTCAAGGCCCGCCAGCCCATCGAGCCATTGCTCGGCGATCCCCAGACCGATCCCACACTGCAACAGCGCCTGGCTCTGGCTTTGGAGGCCCGACGTTTTGCCAGCGCCAAGCTGGGCCTGCCGGATAACCGCAGCTATCGCCTGTATGCCGATATCCAGCGGCCCTTTGTGGTGTGGAATGTGTTCGCCACCGCGGAGTTTTCCCTGCAACCCAGGCTGCACTGCTTCCCCATTGCCGGCTGCGTGGCCTATCGCGGCTATTACAGCGAGTCACGCGCCCGTGGCGCCGCGGCCCTGCTCGCCGCTCAGGGCCTGGACACCTATATCGGCGGGGTCGAGGCCTATTCCACCCTGGGCTGGTTCGACGACCCCATCCTCAACACCATGCTGCGCTGGAGCGATGAGCGCCTGGTGGCGGTGATCTTCCATGAGCTGGCTCACCAGCAACTCTATGTGGCCGATGACACCGCCTTTAACGAATCCTTCGCCAGCTTTGTCGAGCGTGAGGGGCTGCGCCAATGGCGTGCTGCCCGCAACCTGGCGGCCCTTGATCCCGAAGGTGAACAGCAGCGCGAGCAGTTTATCGCCCTGGTGCTGGCCAGCCGTGAACGCCTGCAGCAGCTGTATGCCAGCGACCTGCCCGCGGCGGCCATGCGCCAGGCCAAGCAGGCCGAGTTTACCCGCCTGCGTCGCGACTATGCCGTGCTGCGCACGCAGCAGTGGGGCGGGGTGGGCCGCTATGACGGCTGGATGGCCGGGCCATTGAATAACGCCAAGCTGCTACCCTTTGGCCTGTATGACCAGTGGATTCCCGCCTTTGCCCAGTTGTTCGAACAGGTGCAGCGCGACTGGCCGCGTTTCTACCAGGCGGTTGCCGAACTGGGTCGGCTCGACACCCAGGCGCGCCAGGCACGCCTGCAGGCATTGCTGCCCTGAATGGCTATGCTTGTGTCGTTTCCTCAACCACTCAAGGAGTTGCCATGACCAGATGGATACTGATGCCCCTAAGCGCCCTGCTGGCCAGCGGCGCCCTGGCCGCGCCCAAGGACTGCGACGAGCTGCGCAGCGAGATCGAGGTGAAGATCCAGACCGCCGGGGTGCAGAGCTACACCCTGGAGATCGTCGACAACGACGAGGTGCATGACCAGAACATGGTGGTGGGCAGCTGCGCGGGTGGCACCAAGAAGATCATCTACCAGAAGAACGGCTAGACCCTACCCCCTGCAAAGGCCTGGTGCAATTCGTCCAGGCTGTGGAAGTGATAGGTCGGCGCCTCGGCCTGCAGCTCCTCGGCGCTGCCGAAGCCATAACCCACCGCCGCCGCGTCCAGGCCATTGCGCCGGGCGCCGATCAGGTCGTGCTTGCGGTCGCCGATCATCAGCGTGGCAGCGCGCGGCAGGCATTCCTGCTCCAGCAGATGGGCCAGCAGTTCAACCTTGTCGGTGCGGGTACCGTCCAGCTCGCTGCCGTAGATCAGCCGGAAGTGCCCGGCAAAACCGAAGTGTTCGGCGATTTTTTCGGCAAATACCCGAGGCTTGCTGGTGGCTATATACAGGCTGCGATCCTGCTCGCCGAGCAGCTGCAGCAGCTCGGGCACCCCGTCGAACAGACGGTTCTCATACAGGCCCACCTCGGCAAAACGCTCACGATAATGCTGCACCGCCTGCCAGGCAGTGGCCTCGTCGAAGTCGTAGCTGTGCATAAAGCACTGCAGCAGCGGCGGGCCGATAAAGTGCTCCAGGGCCCTCAGGTCCGACTCCTCGATGCCCAGCCGGGCCAGGGCGAACTGCACCGAGCGGGTGATACCCTCACGCGGGTCGGTCAGAGTACCGTCGAGGTCGAACAGCAAATATTGATACTGCTGCATCACCCGGCGTAGCCCTCCATCAGGTGCTGATCCTTCAGGCGCACATAGTTGTCGGAGCTGTAGCGGAAGTAACTGCGCTCCTTATCGGTCAGTTCGCGGGCCTGCTTGGCCGGGCTGCCGACATAGAGATAGCCGCTTTTCAGCTGGCTGCCGGGGGTGACCAGGCTGCCGGCGCCGAGCATCACTTCATCCTCGATCACCACGCCATCCATGATGATGCTGCCCATGCCGATCAGCACCCGGTTGCCGATATCACAGCCGTGCAGGGTGACGTTATGGCCGATGGTCACATCGTCGCCGATATTCAGCGGGTAGCCGCGCGGGTTGAAGGGGCCGGCATGGGTGATATGCAGCACGCTGCCGTCCTGGATGCTGGTGCGCTCACCAATGCGGATGCTGTGCATGTCGCCGCGGATCACCACCAGCGGCCACACCGAGCTGTCGGCGCCGATCTCCACATCGCCCAGCACCACCGCCGAGGCATCGACAAAGGCCCGCGGCCCGAGCAGCGGGGTGAATTGTTGGTAAGTGCGTATGGCCACGATAGAAACCTCCAGGCTGCGTCTTGTCTTGATTGTAATTAAGATGGGCCCCATGTTCAGGTCATCCGGCGCTTTTCTTCACGCCCGGCCTTTTTCAGCCTGCGCCACAGCGCTGCAACCCTATCGAGTGACTGGTGATTTCCGTGACTGCCGACAACCCCCTGCTACAAGCCTTCGACCTGCCGCCCTACAGCCTGATCAAGCCGGAGCATGTCGAACCGGCCATCACCCAGATCCTTGCCGATAACCGCGCTGCCCTCGCCGCCTTGCTCGAACAACAGGCCGCCAACCCCAGCTGGGATGGCCTGGTACTGGCCCTGGACGAGCTGGGCGCGCGTCTGGGCCAGGCCTGGAGCCCGGTCAGTCACCTCAACGCGGTGTGCAACAACCCTGAGCTGCGCGCCGCCTATGAGGCCTGCCTGCCCAAGCTGTCCGAGTACTGGACCGAGATCGGCCAGAACCAGGCACTGTGTCAGGCCTACAAAACCCTGGCCGCCAGCCCTGCGGCGGCGGGCTTCGAGGTGGCGCAGAAGACCATTCTGGAACACGCCCTGCGCGACTTTCGCCTGTCCGGCATCGACCTGCCGGCCGAGCAGCAGAAGCGCTATGGCGAGATCCAGATGCGCCTGTCCGAGCTGACCAGCAAGTTCTCCAACCAGCTGCTCGACGCCACCCAGGCCTGGACCAAGCACATCACTGACGAAGCCGTGCTGAGCGGCCTGACCGATTCGGCCAAGGCGCAGATGAAGCAAGCTGCCGAGGCCAAGGGCCTGGAAGGCTGGCTGATCACCCTGGAATTCCCCAGCTACTACGCGGTGATGACCTATGCCGATGACCGCGCCCTGCGCGAAGAGGTGTATGCCGCCTACTGCACCCGTGCCTCCGACCAGGGTCCGAATGCCGGCCAGTTCGACAATGGTCCGCTGATGGCGGAAATCCTCGACCTGCGCCAGGAGCTGGCCCGGCTGCTGGGTTTCGCCCATTACAGCGAGCTGAGCCTGGCCAGCAAGATGGCCGAATCCACCGAGCAGGTGCTGCACTTCTTGCGCGACCTGGCCGTGCGCAGCAAGCCTTTTGCCGAGCAGGACCTGAGCGAACTGCGCGCCTTCGCCGCCACCCAGGGCGTATCCGATCTGCACAGCTGGGATGTTGGCTACTACAGCGAGAAGCTGCGCCAGAGCCGCTACAGCCTGTCCCAGGAAGAGGTGCGCGCCTGGTTCCCGATCGACAAGGTGCTGAGCGGCCTGTTCGCCATAGTCGAGAAGCTCTATGGCATCCAGATT
>JBFHPI010000331.1:0-4119 GCA_041592855.1 Pseudomonas sp. | reverse complement strand
TGTGGGAGCAGCACCCCTACCTGATGCATTTCAAGAACTACCAGCCGATCACCGGTCAGGAAGACTTTATGTACCAGAATGTCACCCTGCTACCGCTAGGCGGAGCGGGCGACGCAGTGGAGCATATCTGTGTGGTGATCTACGACATGACCGCCGCTGCCAGCCATAAAAAACAACTGGCCGCGTTGAGCCAAACCAACAGCGACGACGCCTAGAAGACGCTTACACAGGTGTCGGGCAGTGGCCGGCTAAGGCAGGGGCGGCCCCATAGGGCTACCGACTGGTTTAGAATCATCGACCCACACCTTGGCTGACGAGTCGACTCACCCCATGAAACCCTGGATTCTTGGCCTGACGGGCGGCATCGGTAGCGGCAAGAGCGCCGTGGCGCAGTGTTTTATCGAGCGCGGCGTCCACCTGGTGGATGCCGACCATGCCGCCCGCTGGGTGGTGGAGCCGGGCCGTCCGGCCCTGGCCAAGATAGTCGAGCACTTCGGTGAACAGGTGCTGCAGGCCGATGGCCAGCTGGACCGCGCCGCCCTGCGCCAGCGCGTGTTTGCCGACCCCGCCGAACGGCGCTGGCTGGAGGCCCTGTTGCACCCGCTGATCGGCGTGGAAATCAGCCAGTACCTGGCCCGCGCCGAATCACCCTACGCCATCCTGGTGTCGCCTTTGCTGATCGAATCCGGCCAGCACCGCATGACCCAGCGTGTGCTGCTGGTGGATGCCCCCGAGCAGCTGCAGATCCAGCGCACCATGGCCCGTGACCAGAGCTCCAGCGAGCAAGTCGAGGCCATTCTCAACGCCCAGGCCAGCCGTGAAGAACGCCTGCGCCACGCCCACGACGTGCTCAGCAACGACCGCGACCTGGGTTGGCTGCAGAGTGAAGTCGAACGCCTGCACCATTTCTATCTGACCCTGAAAGGAGGCCAAGCATGAGCGAGCCCACCACAATCGCCTGCCCCACCTGCGGTGCCCCGGTCGAATGGGGCCCGCAAAGCCCCAACCGGCCGTTCTGCTCGGAGCGCTGCAAACTGATCGACCTGGGCGCCTGGGCCGCCGAAGCCCATGCCATCCCCGGCGAAGCCCTGGAGGACGAGCCCTTTTCCAGCGAACTGCCGCCACGCCAACACTAGTACCGCCCCGCCTGCAAGGGGGATAAAACTACGGCCGCATAAAGGCGTAATCGCGCTCATCATCCAGATTCTCGGCGAGAAACTGCAACTCGGCCGCCAGATCCGCCGCCGAACGCAACCCCTTGTTACGCTGCACCACTTCACTCAGCAACGCGCGCAGCGCCAACAAGGGGTCGATACCTTGCTCTGCGGCGTTCTGCAGGCTCTGTTCGAGCTGCTGCCTTGCCCAATCGTATGCACCCATGCTGCGTCCTCCCGGTTGATTGAGCCTGATCCTGCCAGGCAGAGACAGGCCGCGCTTGACCTGGATCAAACCAGGCCCCAGCGATCACCGGGCTGAACCCCCGGGTATCAACCCACTCAATCGCGCTCATCCTTCCAGGGTGCCGAGAGATAGCGGGTGCGGTTGAAGGTTTCCAGCCACTCCGGCTGAAACACCACCAGGGCGGTAACCAGCATGCCGTTGATAAAGGCCTCGGGAAAAATCACCAGCCATAGATAACCGGCGAAATCCGCCAGCCAGGGCGGTGCGGCCCAGATTCCATCGGCGTACAGAATCCCCAGGCCCAGCAACACACTGGCCAGGGTCGCCAGTGCCGCGGCGAAAAAGCCGCTGCAGAAGATATAGACAAACAGGTTGCGCGGCTGCCGGCGTTCCACCCAGAGCGCGCACAGCTCGGTGACCAGCACCGGGATCAGCACCAGCAGCAGGCCATTGACGCCCAGGGCAGCCAGTTCCTGACGACCCAGGGCGACCATCGCCAGCTGCGCGGCAAAACCGGCCAGGATCGCCAGGGGCCAGTCCAGCAGCAAGGTAACCACGGTCATGCCGATAAAGTGGTAGGACAAGCCCGACTCGAAATCGCGCCGCACCAGCCACAGCAGCACCAGGCCCACCACCGTGGCGAACAGCAGGTGCTGACGACGCATATCGCTGATCAGCTGCAACCAGGGCGTGCGCCATAAAGCCCAGCCCAGCAACGGCCCATAGAACAGCCAGGCACTCCACTGACTGAAGGGGGACAACAGTTCGGCGCCTATCATCGGCAGGGCTCCAGCGATTACAGGCAAACAGTCTAGCGCGCCCTTCGGCAAACCCCATGCGACCGGCTGCCACGCTGACCAAGCCCTACCCAGTGCCTTGGACGTCGGGCTAAGCTGTGGCCATGGACGACTCCGACTATCTTCGCCTGCTCACCCACCAGGCCGAACAAGCCAATGCCTTTCTCTCCAATGCGCGCAAATGGGAACGCGAGCGTTGGGTCTGCCAGCGTCTGCTGCAGGCCCTCAACGTGCCGCATCGCCTGGAGGATTTCAGCGCCGCCGGCCAGGAGCCGCCGGATGTGCTGTTCCGTGAGGCCAACTTCGAGGTGTTTTTCGTCCTCGACGAAGGCCGCCGCCTCAACGACGAGTGGCGCGCCGAACTGGAGCGCCGGCGCAGCGCCTTCTCCCTCAGCCAACTGGTCCGCCGCGAGGCCAAGCCACGCCGTATCCCACTGGGCGAGCTGCAACAGCGCCTGGCCCCGACCCTGCGCAAGAAGGCGCACAACTATACCGAACGCGGTCTGGACCTGAGCGAACTGGACCTGGTGGCCTTTGTCAGCCTGAAACGGGCGGTGGCCGACTTCAACAGCCACTTCCCGCCCCCCACCGAGTTTCTCCGCCAGGGCTGGCGCTCACTGTCGCTGGTGGGGCCAACCTTTGCCCGGGTGCTGTTTGCCCATCCCGACGCCCCTGATTTTCTGCGGGCCAACCTGGGCCGCACCCTGTTGTTCGATATCGGGATCAGCCTGTGAGCCCGCTACAGGAACTGCTGGCCACAGTGCCGCAACAGGGCCTGGTGCGCTGGATTGGCGTACGTCCAGCGGCGCGCGCCGAGATGCTGGAACCGGAGGCGGTGGAAGCGCGCCGCGAAGCCGGCCTGACTGGCGACCACAGCCGTCCGGGTCCACGCAACGCACGCCAGGTCACCCTGATCCAGTGGGAACACCTGGCGGTGATCAATGCCCTGCTTGGCCGTGAGGGCGAAAACCTGCTGCACCCCAGAGACCTGCGGCGCAATCTGGCGATCAGCGGTATCAACCTGTTCAGCCTCAAGGGTCGGCGCTTTCGCATCGGCCAGGCCGTACTGGAAACCACCGGCTGGTGCCAGCCCTGCCACAAGCTGGAGGAACGCCTGGGTCCAGGCACCTTCCAGGCCATGCGTGGCCATGGTGGCATCACCGCACGTGTCCTGCAGGGGGGGATCATCCGTCTTAACCAGCAACTGACTGTCGAACCCCTGTAAGCCCCCTGAGCCGGGGCCTGCTAGAATGCCTAGCCTAAAGCCCAAGCCCGCCCGCCATTCGAGGTATGCATGACCAGCCGACTGAGCCCGGAAGACCAGCAGCGTGTAGACCAGTACCTGAGCGCACCGCAGCATCAGGTCGAACGCAAGCCGTTTCGGGTCTGGCTGCTGCTTACCGTGATCATCGCTGTGGTGATCGGCATGGGGCTGCTAAGCCGTCTTCTGAGCCGCCTGGTGCTATGAGCTGCTTCGCGCTCGCCCAGGACCGCTCGCCCTGCTTTTCTAAAAGCCTTGTGAGAGTGTCAAATGTCCCATCGCATCCTGATAGTCGGCGGCGGCGCCGGCGGCCTGGAGTTGGCTACCCGCCTGGGTAGAACTCTGGGTAAACGTGGCCAGGCGCAGATCACCCTGGTCGACGCCAACCTGACCCATATCTGGAAACCTTTGCTGCATGAAGTGGCGGCCGGCTCGCTGAACTCCTCGGAAGACGAATTGAACTACGTGGCCCAGGCCAAGTGGAACCACTTCGAATTCCAGCTGGGGCGCATGTGCGGCCTGGATCGCAGCGCGCAACAGATCACCCTGGCGGCCATGCAGGATGATGCCGGCGAGATACTCATGCCCGAGCGCACCCTGGGCTATGACAGCCTGGTGATCGCCGTGGGCAGCACCACCAACGACTTCGGCACCGCCGGC
>JBFHPI010000330.1:0-4123 GCA_041592855.1 Pseudomonas sp. | reverse complement strand
GGTGCGCATGGCGCACCCTACGGCTGTAAACGGAGGGAAATCGGCTTTTGTACTTGTCACCGGGCGGTAACGTTATGCGCTGTTTTGGGCAGTCCGGGAACGTTTGTGGGTGTTTTAGGTGCGTTCGATGGGGAGCTGGAAAATAAAAAAACCTATGCAGACCCTGTATTTACTGGGGCTGGTCAAGGCTGGCGTATTAATTGCTGTATTTATCGGTTAGTCTTTAATTCTGTTCCTGCATATTTGTCGGGAGCTGTCAATACGCCCCTCCTGCCCGTCCTGGGCTTTTGTAATTAGTTGTCGCATTGAGGAAATATCGACTTTCGGCCTGTCGCTAGAATGCCGCTCACTCGCCGTAAGCCGCTTGCCGTCTGCACGCCGCGCAGCTTTGCGACGACTCACTACAATTCAAGCAAGGCTGGATACGCTTCGCACTCGTTGCCAACCGATGCCATTCCCATTTGAAGGAGTCACAAGATGAAGAAGATTGCACTTCTCGGCGCGTTGGCGCTGTCCATGTTGTCGCCACTGGCCATGGCCGAGGATTCCAAGCCCCTGCGCATCGGTATCGAAGCGGCTTACCCACCCTTTGCCTTCAAGACTCCGGAAGGCGCCATCAGCGGCTTTGACTACGACATCGGTGAGGCCCTGTGCGCCGAGATGCAGGTCAAGTGCCAGTGGATCGAGCAGGAGTTCGATGGCCTGATCCCCGCCCTTAAGGTGCGCAAGTTTGACGCCGTGCTGTCTTCCATGAGCATCACCGAAGAGCGCCTGAAGTCGGTGGACTTCACCAAGAAGTACTACCACACCCCGGCCAAGCTGGCGATGAAGGAAGGCGTCAGCGTCAGCGACCCGCTGGTGGATCTGAAGGGCAAGAAAGTCGGTGTGCAGCGTTCCTCCATCTATGACCGCTATGCCAGCGACGTTTTCGCCCCGGCCGGTATTGAAGTGGTGCGCTATGGCTCGCAGAACGAAATCTTCCTTGACCTGCAGAGCGGGCGTCTGGACGCTACCCTGGCCGACTCGGTGAATATCGATGAAGGCTTCCTCAAGACCGATGCCGGCAAGGGCTTTGCCTTCACCGGGCCTGACTTCACCGAAGAGAAATACTTCGGCCAGGGCGCTGGTATCGCGGTGCGCAAGGGTGACCAGGCGCTGGCTGACAAGATCAGCGCCGCCATCGCCGCCATTCGCGCCAACGGCAAGTACGAAGAGGTACAGGCCAAGTACTTCGATTTCAACGTCTACGGCGACTGATCCAGCGTTCCCAGTCGCGTTCACTGAAGGTGGCGCAGGTCGTTAGTCTGCTGATCTGCGCGCCTTTTGTGACCATCCTCCCGGGTGGTCATCTTTCGGGCCGTCGCGGAGCGACATAAAAATTGCTCCCGATAACTTTTCGTTCTGCTCCCTGGCGCCGCCCGGCGCTTGCATGAGGTATTTGGATCATGCTCAACGGCTACGGCTCGACCATTCTCGACGGCGCCTGGCTCACTCTGCAGCTGGCCCTGTCGTCCATTGCGGTCGCCATCTTTCTCGGCCTGGTTGGTGCGGCTTTTCGTCTGTCGCCGATCAAGTGGCTGGCCCTGCTGGGTGAGGCCTACGCCACGGTGATCCGTGGTATCCCTGATCTGGTGTTGATCCTGCTGATCTTCTACGGCGGCCAGGACATCGTGAACCGCGTGGCGCCGCTGCTCGGTTATGACGACTATATCGACATCAACCCCTTTATTGCGGGCGTCGGCACCATGGGCTTTATCTTCGGTGCCTACCTGTCGGAAACCTTCCGTGGTGCCTTTATGGCCATTCCCAAGGGGCAGGCCGAGGCCGGTGCGGCTTATGGCATGAGTGGCATGCAGGTGTTCTTCCGCATTCTGGTGCCGCAGATGATCCGCTTCGCCATCCCCGGCTTCACCAACAACTGGCTGGTGCTGACCAAGGCCACCGCGCTGATCTCCGTGGTGGGCCTGCAGGACATGATGTTCAAGGCGAAAAGCGCCGCCGATGCCACCCGCGAGCCCTTCACCTTCTACCTGGCCGTAGCCGGCCTGTATCTGGTGTTGACCAGCGTGTCGCTGCTGGCCCTGCGTTTCCTGGAAAAACGTTATTCGGTCGGCACCAAAGCCGCCGATCTCTGACAGGGGAAGCCTGAATGATCTTTGATTTCTCCGTGATCTGGGACAACTTGCCGCTGTACTTCAGTGGCGTACTGGTGACCCTGAAGATTCTCCTGATCGCCCTGGCCGGCGGCCTGGCCCTGGCCATTCCCCTGGGCCTGATGCGCGTGTCCAAGTCGGTCTGGGTCAACTTCCCCGCCTGGCTCTACACCTATGTGATCCGCGGCACGCCGATGCTGGTGCAGCTGTTTCTGATCTACTACGGCCTGGCCCAGTTCGAGGCGGTACGCGAGAGCTTTATGTGGCCCTACCTGTCCAGCGCCACCTTCTGCGCCTGCCTGGCCTTCGCCATCAACACCAGCGCCTACTCGGCGGAGATTCTCGCCGGCAGCCTCAAGGCCACGCCCCATGGCGAGATCGAGGCGGCCAAGGCCATGGGCATGTCGCGAGCCAAGCTGTACCGGCGGATCCTCCTGCCTTCGGCCCTGCGCCGGGCCCTGCCGCAGTACAGCAACGAGGTGATCATGATGCTGCACACCACCTCGCTGGCGTCCATTGTGACGCTGATCGATATCACCGGCGCGGCCCGTACCGTCAGTTCGCGGTTTTACCTGCCATTCGAGGCCTTTATCACCGCTGGGGTCTTTTATCTGGTGCTGACCTTTATCCTGGTGCGCCTGTTCAAGCTGGCCGAGCGCCGTTGGCTGGCCTATCTGGCCCCGCGCAAGGCCTGAGGCGAGCGACCATGCAGCGTATCGATCAGCCATTGCCCTGGAATTGCCCTGGCACTGAACGCCAGCTGACGGTGTTCAGATTTGGCAGTGGTCCTTGCAAGGCCTATATCCAGGCCAGCCTGCATGGCGACGAGCTGCCGGGCATGCGCGTGGCGGTGGAGCTCAAGCGTCGTCTGGCTGAGTTGGAGAGTCAGGGGCGCTTGACCGGGGTGATCGAGCTGGTGCCGGTGGCCAATCCCATCGGCCTGGGACAGGTATTCCAGGCAGCGCATCAGGGGCGCTTCGAGCTGTCCAGCGGGAAGAACTTCAATCGCGATTTCGTCGATCTGGCCGAGCTGGTGGCGCCCCGCCTTGAAGGGCGTCTGGGTGAGGATGGGCCGGGTAATGTGCGGCTGATTCGTACCGCCATGCTGCAGGCCCTGGATGCCCTGCCTGCGCCTCAGTCCGAGTTGCAGGGCCTGCAGCGTCTGCTGCTGCGCCACGCCTGCGATGCCGATCTGGTGCTCGATCTGCATTGCGATTTTGACGCTGCGGTGCATCTGTATCTGTTGCCGCAGCAATGGCCGCAGCTGCAGCCCCTGGCTGCGAGGCTGCAGGCTGCCGCCGCGCTGACCGTGGAAGACTCCGGGGGCAGTTCCTTCGATGAAGCCTGCGCCTTGCCCTGGGTTGAGCTGGCCCGGCGCTTCCCGGCAAGCGAGATTCCCCTGGCCTGTCTGGCGGCCACCGTGGAGCTGGGCGGCATGGCCGATACCGAGCGACAGCAGGCCGAGGCCAGCGCCGAACATATCCTGGCCTTTCTCGCCGAACAGGGGCTGCTTGTCGGGGACTGGCCGGCCGCGCCCAGTCAGTGCTGCGCCGCCACGCCCTTTGACGGCGCGCAGTACGCCTATGCCCCGCATCCCGGCGTGGTCAGTTTTCTGCAGCCGGTGGGTGCTCAGATCAAGCGCGGTGATGCCTTGTTCGAGGTGATCGATCCCTTGAGTGACCGCCACAGTGTTATCCACGCCGAAACCAGCGGCGTGCTCTATGCCCGCGAACGGATGCGCTTTGCCCAGCCCGGTCTATGGCTGGCCAAGGTGGCCGGTCGTACCCCAATTCGCCAGGGTCGCTTGCTCAGCGACTGATCCCAGAGAGTGGAAACCATGTACAAACTTGAAGTTCAGGATCTGCACAAGCGTTACGGCAGCCACGAAGTGCTCAAGGGCGTGTCCCTGGCCGCCAAGGCCGGTGACGTGATCAGCATCATCGGCTCCAGCGGCTCGGGCAAGAGCACCT
>JBFHPI010000329.1:0-4150 GCA_041592855.1 Pseudomonas sp. | reverse complement strand
CCCTGGGGATTGCGGTGGCCGTATGACCAGATCTCGGGGCGGACATCGGCCTGGCCCACACAAGGATTATCCTCCGGTACCCGGCCATCGGCATGCAAACGCACCACCTTGCCCTGCAACTTGCCCAGATCCTGGGCAGCGGCGCGCTGGTTGTTATCGCCCAGGGTGATAAACAGATGGCCATGGGCATCGAAGACCAGGCGCGAGCCGAAATGGGCGCCCGTGGACAGCTTTGGCAGCTGGCGGAAGATCACGGCGAAATCTTCCAGGCCGCTATTGTCGACCGCCAGGCGACCACGCCCCACAGCCGTGCCGGCCTGGCCGCCCTCACCCGGTTCGGCGTAGCTCAGGTAGACCCAGCGCTCGCTGGCGAAATCCGGGGATAACGCCACATCCAGCAAACCGCCCTGCCCCGAACCATACACCGCCGGTACGCCCGTCAGTGGCGGCGACAGTCGCCCGGCATTGTCCAGCCAGCGCAAGCGACCGGGCCGCTCGGTGAGCAAAACGCCCTGCTGCTGCGGCAGGAAGGCCATCCCCCAGGGATGCTCCAGCCCGGATGCCAGGGTATCGAGGCTCAGCGAGCCTCGCTCGCTATTGAGCTCTGACGCGCCAGCCAGGGCGCAGCCCGCCAACATAAGCAATATCAGGCTGCGCAAGCATTGAGTAAGCATGCTGGCCTCCGGGGCTCGGCATCGAATGAACGCCCATGATCCAACGGCAGCCGGGACAGATCAGCCCGCTAGAGGTTGCAAAGTGTTACAGGCGCTCAGTGCATCGCGTAACGACGCTCAATGGCCGCGTATTCACCGCTTTCGCGCAGTGCCGCCAGCCCTTGGCTGAAGCGCTGGCAGTAAGTTTCAACCTTGCACCCCAGCTGGTAATCGGTAGGCGGGAAGATCGGAAAAATATCCAGGGGCTGGCTGACATCCACCTGGGTGTACACTTTTCGATTGAAGTACCTGAAGATGCGCATCTCCGAAATCACCACATCTACCCTTCCGCTGTAGAGCAGGCGATTGCGGGCGATCTGGTAGGCCTCTTCGCGGTATTGCCGATTATGCTCGGCCATCTTCTGGAACTCAGGCCCAAGCAGGAAGCGCGCACGCTGAAAGGCACTGACCGAATAGCGCCCCAGGTCGCTGATCTGCTTGATATCCAGTTGCCGGGTGCTGAGGGCCACGGCGACATTCTGATACTGGATATAGGGTGCGGAATAGAAGGCTGTCACGCCGCTGCGTTGATTGGTGGTGGCAATGGCATCGATATCACCGCGGCGAAGCTTCAGGTGCAAACGCTCCATGGGCGCATACTGCACCTGCACCTGAAAACCGGCGCGCTCAGCGGCCATGACCACGATGTCGTACTCCAGGCCGCGCCCCTGGTTCTCGAAGATGTAGGGTGGTTTGTCCGTGCCCATCCCCAGACGCAGGGTCTGTGCCGATACCGAAAGGCTCATCAACAGCAAGCCCAGCCCCCAACAGACGTTCATTACCACCCCTTTACATCAGTGAGCACAGAGCTTAACTGGCAATGCACCCTGAGGGCAGCCCCGGGGACTATCACCCAGATGGATTTTGCTGAATTAGCCCCACTCAGGCCGCCCCGGTCTAGACTGCCAGCACCCAAGCCAACCCAGGAGAGCCCTGATGCTTAAAGCCGAATACCAGAAGCGTGGCCCGGTGCCACAGGATGTGATCAGCGCCGTGCCGCTGGAGCTGCCCGAACCGGCTGCCGGTCAGGTACGCATCAAGGTGCTGGCCGCGCCGATCAACCCCTCCGACGTACTGACCCTGACCGGCGAATACGGCATGTTGCCGCCGCTACCGGCGATTGGCGGCAATGAGGGCGTGGGCCGCGTCGAAGCCCTGGGCGCCGAGGTCGGCAATCTCAAGGTCGGCCAGATGGTGCTGCTGCCAGTGGGTTGCGGCACCTGGGTCAGCCACCTGAATGCGCCGGCGAACAAGCTGATCCCCCTGCCCGAGGCCGATCCGCAGCAGCTGGCCATGCTGACGGTCAACCCGCCCACCGCCTCGCTGATGCTCAGCGAATTCGTCGACCTCAAGCCCGGCGACTGGGTGATCCAGAACGCGGCCAACTCGGGCGTGGGCAGCTACCTGATTCAGCTGGCCAAGCTGCGTGGGTTCAAGACCATCAACGTGGTGCGCCGCGAGTCGGCGGTGGCCGGGGTCGAGGCCGAAGGCGGCGATGTGGTACTGGTGGATGGCCCCGATCTGGCCAAACGCGTACGGGCCGCCACCGGAGGCGCAACGGTGCGCCTGGGGATTGATGCGGTGGGCGGCGAAGCCACCGATCACCTGGCCGCCAGCCTCAGTGAAGGCGCGGTGCTGGTCAACTACGGCATGATGAGCCGCCAGCCGTGCCAGGTGTCGCCCGCCTCCTTTGTCTTCCGTGACGTGACCCTGCGCGGTTTCTGGTTGGCCAAGTGGTTCCAGAACGCCAGCCAGGCCGAGCAGATGAAGGTGTTTGGCGAGTTGGTGCAGTTGATCGCCAGCGGCAAGCTGCACACCCGCGTCGCGGCCACCTATGACGTCAGTGAAATCCAGCAGGCCGTGGCAGCAGCTGCCGGCGGTGAGCGCGATGGCAAGATTCTGATCGTGCCGAAATAACAGTCGCCGCAACAAAACGGCCGCTTGCATAGCCTATGCAGGCGGCCGTTTTTTATCTGGCTATTTACTGCGCCGCTGGCTTGCGGCGCTTGAGCGGCGCCAGGCCGTCCTGGCTGACCAGAACCGGCGCATCGGCTTTTGGCTTGTTCAGCGTATTGCGTTTGCTCGGCGCCTTGGCCGCCGGCTTTTTCGTGGCCAGTTTCTTGCCAGTCTTGGGGTCGACCTTTTTCTTCTTCGCGCCCACCGCCTTACCCGAGGCCTTGAGGTTTTTCGGCCCCTGGTAGATGCCTTTCATTTCCTTGATATTGCGCCGTTCGAAACGCTGCTTGAGGTAGCGCTCGATGCTCGACATCAGGTTCCAGTCGTTGTGGCAGATCAGCGAGATGGCCAGGCCTTCATTACCGGCGCGGCCGGTGCGGCCGATACGGTGCACGTATTCATCGCCGGAGCGCGGCATGTCGAAGTTGATCACCAGGTCCAGGCCGTCCACATCCAGACCACGGGCCGCCACATCGGTGGCCACCAGCACCTTCACCGCGCCCTGCTTGAGGCGGTCGATGGCCAGCTTGCGATCCTTCTGATCCTTCTCGCCATGCAGCACGAAGGTTTTCACCCCGGCCGCCACCAGTTTGCCGTACAGGCGATCGGCCTGAACCCGGGTGTTGGTGAAGATAATCGCCTTGTCGTAGGTTTCATTGGCCAGCAGCCATTCCACCATGCGCTCTTTGTGGTGGTTGTGGTCGGCAGTGATGATCTGCTGGCGGGTGCCCTCATTCAGTTGACTGACGCTATTGAGCATCAGGTGCTGGGGCTCCTTCAGAACCTTGGCAATGACCTCGCGCAACGCCGCACCACCACTGGTGGCAGAAAAAAGCAGGGTCTGACGCTTGGCATTGCACAGTTCGGCCAGGCGCTGCACATCTTCGGCAAAGCCCATGTCGAGCATGCGGTCGGCCTCATCCAGCACCAACACCTCGACTTCATCAAGCAGCAGGTTGCCGGCATTGGCATGCTCAATCAGTCGGCCCGGGGTGCCGATCAGTACATCCACCTTGCGCAACATGGCGGCCTGCACCTTGAAATCTTCGCCCCCGGTAATCAGCCCGGCCTTGAGAAAGGTGAACTGGGCAAAGCGCTCGACCTCCTTGAGGGTCTGCTGGGCCAGCTCACGGGTCGGCAGCATGATCATCGCCCGCACGCTGACCCGGGCCTGGGAGGCGCCACTGCCGAGCAGGCGATTGAGCATGGGCAGGACGAAGGCAGCGGTCTTGCCGCTACCGGTCTGGGCGATCACCCTCAGGTCCTTGCCCGCGATGGCAGGCGGAATGGCCGCCACCTGCACCGGCGTGGGCTCGACGAAGTTCATCTCGGCCACGGCTTTAAGCAGGCGTTCATGTAGGGCGAATTGGGCAAACACGACGGTGACACCTCAGAAAGAAACAGAAACAGCTGCATAGCCTACCGGGTTCGGGGCTGCGGGCCGAGCTTCTTTGCATTGCCAGGGCTGACGAGGATTATGT
>JBFHPI010000328.1:0-4156 GCA_041592855.1 Pseudomonas sp. | reverse complement strand
TTCAGGCCGACAGCTACGAGCAACTGTTTCAGCAGATCACCGACTCCTTCGGCCCCCAGGTCAGCTTTGTGCTCAAGCCCAAGCAACTGGCCAAGACCGAGCCGCTCAAGGCGCTGAACCGCATCCAGGTGCAGCTTGCCAGCCTGTCGCCGGAAACCGGCGGCTACACCCTGGTCGATTTCAGCGAACCTCTGGACGACGAGCTGCAGGCCGTGCTGGTGTACAGCAGCGACCTGGCCCGGGTTATGGAGCTGGCGGTAGAGATCGGTATCTACGCAGCACCGGCTTACGAAAGCCTGAAAGCCGCCCAGAGCGAAGGCTGATCTGCAGCCTGCAGATGGCCCGGCAGGTGGCCAGCAACCGGCTCACTGAGCAGAGGGCTGCAGGGCGATCTTCGGTGCCCAGCGCAACCATTCTTCGTTGACCTCATCATGCAGCGCGAAGGTTTGCCCCGGCTGCGCCGGGCCGCCCATCTGTGGGTTGTCAGGCGAAGCGAAGGCAATTCCGCCCTCCAGCAAGGCTTCCAGAGACTCGGTGCGCACCTGTACACCACTGAACAGGCCCGCACTGACGCCAATGCCGCTGGCATTCCAGAAGCGACTGCCCGTACGCACCAAGGGCGCATAACGCGACTCAATCAGAATATGGATCAGCACCCGATCCGAGGTCGGGCCCAGCTCGAAATCAGTGACCTTGCCAACCGGCACCTCTCGATAGCTGACCACCACACCCGGCTTGATCGAGCCACGTCGGGACGCACTGAGGGTCAGGCGCAAGCCCTCCTCCTTGGTCGAAACCATGGGCGGCGCAGCCAGTGCGACAAAGGCCAGCTGCCGTGCACCCGGCTGGTTGGCCGGTATCACTTCCAGATACTGGCCACTGACCAGGGTTTCCAGATTGGCCGCCCGGGTCAGGCTGACCTCAGGCTTGACCACCCAGAACTGTGTACCGGCCCGGGCGATCTGCTCAGCAGCCTGCGTCACCCGCGCATGCAGCATTACCGCCTGCAGATCATTCGTCAACTCGATGCGCTCGACCTTGCCTACATCCAGCCCTTTGTAGCGAATCGCCGTGCCTATACCCAGGCCATCTCCGCGCGGCACACGAATACTCAACTCAATACCCTTGCGCAATGCACTGTCCTGGTTGGCATGTAGTGCAAAGCGCGATACCTGACGCGTCAGCTCTGCAGCTTTGGAGTCAGGTGTTTCAAAGGCGATGCCACCTGCCAGCAGGGTTTGTAGCGACTCAGCCTTGACCTCAACGCCCGAAAGGCCGCCCTTGAGGGTAATACCGCTGGCATTCCAGAACCTTGTGCTGCTGTTGATCAAGTGCACATATTCCGGCTCCACATGCACACCGAACGCAATTCCCTGGTTGTCCCGGGAAAGCTGCACACTTTGTACCGAGCCCACCTGCAACTGCCGATAAAGCAGGGGGCTACCCACATCGAGAGAACCGCGGCTGTCACTCAACAGAACAAGATGTAACCCGGGTGCAGCCAAATTCAGCGGTGGCGCCTTGCGCCGAGCCTCGAACTCGCGGCGCGGCGGCGCCCCCTTCTCACCTGGGCGCACACCAATATAGTTACCCTTGACCAGAGCATCCAAACCGGTAATACCGGCCAGTGAAATAGAGGGTGTAACCACCCAAAACTCGGTGCCTTCGACCAGAAACTCTTCAGTTCGCGGATCCATGGTCAGCTCCGCCATGGCACTGGCCAGATCATCGTTGATCTTTAGCACCTTGAGCGTGCCAGTCTGAATGCCGTTATAAAGCACCGGTGTACGCCCAGCTTGCAGACCGTCAAAGTCGGTCAGCTTGACCATGACACGGATACCGGCCTGGGCACTGTCGAAGTCTTCATAGAGACGAAATGGCAAGGCCGGATCGGTGGGCGGACTGTCCTTGCGATGTTCAGGGGTCGCAAAGGCGATACCGCCGGCCACCATACTGGCCAGCGACTCGGTGCGCAGCTTGAGCCCCCCCAGACCGGCATCCACGCTGATGCCACTGGCATTCCAGAAGCGCGTGTGCTTGCGTACCAGGTCGACAAACGGCGGCTCGATAAAAATCTTCACCTCTATGGTGGTCAGATCCTTGGCCAGGTTGTAGCTCTTCACCCGGCCAACCTGAATCTGCCGGTAGAACACCGGGCTATCACGGTTGAGCGAACCCAGACGCTCCGCCTTGAGGGTCAGGTGCAACCCCGGACGATCATCAGACAGGGGGGGCGCCTCGGCCAGGGCCTGGAACTCCAGAGAGCGTTCACCATCACCGGGACTGAAGGCGATATAGTTGCCCGACACCAGGGTTTCCAGGCCCGTTATACCGGCCAGGCTGACACTGGGCTTGACCAGCCAGAAACGGGTATTGCTGCGCAGCTGCTCCTGCACATCCTTGCTCATCTCCAGGGTGGCAATCACCCCCCGCGCCTGCTCGCTGCGATCCAGGGTCAGTTCGACTACCTTGCCAACCGACATGCCCTTGTAAATCACTTCGGTCTTGCCGGCCTGAATACCTTCCCCTGTGGGGAATACCACCTGAATCTCGATCCCGGCCGTGCTGTAGGCACGCCAGCCCAGCCAGGCACCGATCAGCAGGGCGATCAGCGGCAATACCCAGATCGCCGACCAGTTGGATGCGGGCCGTACCCTGGCCTTTGGCAAGTCATTCATGGTCGTCTTCCGACTCCGTGTTATCCCAGATCAAACGTGGGTCAAAAGTAAGGGCTGCAAGCATGGTCAGAATCACCACGCTGGCGAAGGCTGCTGCGCCCCAACCGGGCTCGATACTGGCCAGATTACCGAAACGCACAACAGCCACCAGAATGGCAATCACGAAGATATCCAACATCGACCAGCGCCCGATCCACTCGATGAACCGGTACATCAGGATGCGTTGCCGGGCCGACATCGGCTGGTGGCGCTGCACCGAATACAGCAATAACGCGATACCCACCAGCTTGAAGGTGGGTACCAGAATGCTGGCAATGAATACCACCGCGGCAATCGGCAGCATGCCGAAATTAACCAGCGTCACCACCCCGGACATGATGGTATCGGACTGCCCACGCCCCAGGGAGTTGACCGTCATGATCGGCAAGAGATTGGCCGGAATATAAAGAAGAGCCGCAGCTAGGAGCAGAGCCCAGGTGCGCGCCAAACTGTTCGGGCGTCGCGCATGCAGGTGGCTGCCACAGCGGTTACAAAACTGCTGCCCGCTCTGCTGCACATTCAACTGATGGCATTCATGACAAATGACCAGCCCGGCATCAATCGCCCTCATGCCCAACCTCCCCCGCCAGCTCTTGCCAGATCTGCTGAGGCGACATGAGGACCTCCAGCCACACCTGCACCAACAGCAAGGCAATAAAGCACAGCAAGCCAAGCCCCAGCGTCACGTCCGCCAGATCGGCTAACTTCACCAAGGACACCAGAATGCCCATTAGATAGACCTCCAGCATCCCCCACTCGCGCATATGGTGATAGATGCGGTACAGCAGCAAGCCATAGCTTCGTCCGATATCCAGGCGAATGCTCAGCAATACGGCAAACTGACACAAGAGCTTGAGCAGCGGCACCACCATGCTGCAGAGAAAGACGACCAGAGCAATGCCCTGCATGCCGCTGTCATAAAGGCCAAGCACCCCACTCCAGACGGTGTCCTCGCTGGCCTGGCCAAGCAGATTAAGCTGCATGATCGGCAAGAAATTCGCCGGTATAAACAGCAGCAGTGCGGCAATGACCAACGCCATGCTGCGCTCTATCACCCGATCACGCTGAGTGTGCAATTCGTAGCCGCAACGCGGACACTCAAGCCGCTCCCCCAGCCCCAGTGAAGGTTTGTGCATCAACAGATCACACTCATGACAGGCAATCATCCGATCAAGATCGGGCATACCCACTGACACCTGGCTTACAGTCTGATCACTCATGCAACAAGACCCTTATGAAGGCGGGCTTATTCTAGCCCAGCGGCAATAGCCGACTGCACCAGACAAATTAATAAACGACACGCAAAGTAAAACCCCCGACCAGTTTCCTGATCGGGGGTTTTGGTGTAGGTGCTTGACGATGACCTACTCTCACATGGGGAGACCCCACACTACCATCGGCGATGCATCGTTTCACTACTGAGTTCGGGATGGGATCAG
>JBFHPI010000327.1:0-4171 GCA_041592855.1 Pseudomonas sp. | reverse complement strand
GCGAGCCCAGGGGCTCCTTAATGGAGCCCTTTTTTATTGGCCGTGGAATCGATGCCCCACCGCAATGGCTTTAACCGCGAGCAGCCCGATCAGTAGCTCAAAATGCCTTATGCCTGGGCTTTGCCCGGCAACGCCGCAATAGCATCCACGGCTTCACGAATCAGCGCCGGCCCCTTGTAGATAAAGCCGGAGTAGATCTGCACCAGGCTGGCGCCGGCCGTAATTTTCTCGGCGGCATGCTTGCCCTCGGTAATCCCGCCCACGGCGATAATCGGTAACCGCCCGCCCAGCTCGCCGGCCAGCACACGCACTATATGGGTACTCTTGTCCCGTACCGGTGCACCCGACAGACCACCGGCCTCATCGGCGTGGTCCAGGCCCAGTACCCCTTCGCGCCCCAGGGTGGTATTGGTGGCAATCACCGCGTCCATCCCGGTTTCCACCAGCGCCCGGGCCACTTCGCAGGTTTCCTCATCAGTCATATCCGGGGCGATCTTGATTGCCAGAGGCACCCGCTTGCCGTGGGCCTGGGTTAGATCTTCCTGACGCTGACGCAACGCTTCCAGCAACTGTTTGAGCGAATCGCCAAACTGCAGACTGCGCAGCCCCGGCGTATTGGGTGAACTGACATTGACCGTGACATAGCTGGCGTGGGCATAAACCTTGTCCAGACACAGCAGGTAGTCGTCCACGGCGTTTTCCACCGGCGTGTCGAAGTTCTTGCCGATATTGATGCCCAGCACACCCCGGTACTTAGCGGCCTGCACACGAGCGAGCAGATGATCAACGCCATGGTTGTTAAAACCCATGCGATTGATGATGGCCTCGGCCTCCGGCAGGCGAAACAGTCGTGGCTTGGGATTGCCCGGCTGCGCGCGCGGCGTCACGGTGCCGATCTCGATAAAGCCGAAACCCAGCTGGGCGAAGCCGTCGATGGCGTCGCCATTTTTGTCCAGGCCCGCCGCCAGCCCGACCGGATTGGCAAACTCCAGCCCCATGACCTTGACCGGCAAGGGCGCCGGCTGGCGGTTCAGCACACCATTTAGACCCAACCGCCCCCCAGCACCGAGCAGATCGATGGACAGCTCGTGGGAGGTTTCCGGGGAGAGTTTGAACAACAGCTCGCGGGCCAGGGTATACATGGGCAGGCTTAGCTCGTTAAAGTGGCGAAGGCCGCGATTATAGCCGTCTGCCGCCACTCAAGGCGAGGCGCAAGGCTGTATCAGCCCAGCCGACGTAGACTCAGTAACTCACCCTTTTCGCTAAACTCCAGAACAAAGGAGCCATAGACCCCTTCATGGGTCAGAAAGGGGCGAAAGTGATGGGCCGGCACACTCACTCGCCTACCATCGCGGCTGTGCAGTAAGATTCGGTTGGCGCGCCCTTGATAGACGGCAATCAAACGCTCGGCGGATAACGCAATATCCAGTACCAAACTGGGCATGGAGGCACCTTTGCAAACACGTGCGCGAATAGTGCCACAGGCATTTAATGGACTTGGAAAAAAACCTGATGCCAGTGCCATCATTGTCTGTGCACCCGGCCAATGCCTCTGCCAAACTGGCAAGGGTACTGCTCGAGTGTCAGCCTGATTATGATCCCACCTGAGTCGTCATCAACCCTTGGTTCACGCCTTGGCGCCCTAGCTCAACGCCTGGGGCTGATTGGCCGTGCGCCTCGACAAGTACTTGAGCGCGCCAGCCAGCTGCAACTGCCCTTCACGCCGCTGCCAGACATTGAAGACAACATCTGCTGGCAGGAAGGCCCGCCCCTGCACCGCCTGGTCGAACTGCCCCGCGGCGCCCTGTCTGGCCCGGTACAGGAAGACAAGGCGGCCGCCCATACCATGCTGGTAGGCTTGGTTGCGGCCGAGGAACAGCTCGTTGAGTCCTTCGACTTGCGCCTGATCGATGGCTTTTACCATTGTGATCCGACGCAGTGCCGTTATGTCAGTTTCGAGGCCTACGCCAGCTGCGAACAATGCCGAAAGGTCCGCATCATCAGCTACAAGGACTTCGTCAAGACCATCAGCCTGGCATTGCCGCGTTTTCTGGCCGGTGAGCGCATCAAGCTGCGCCAGGCCAGCTGGCGTGGCCCGCGGATTTTCTGGGCAGGCGAGCAACACAATGAAGCCTTTGCCTGTGCCGTGGCCTACGCCCGTCGTCGCGAGATGGAGATCACCCTGCCAGCAGAGATCACCCACTATCGCCTGAACCCAACCGGTATCGAGCAGCTGCAACAGCAATACCATGCCCTGGCCATGCCCAGTGCCACCTGGAGCGACCCAGCGTTTATGGCCCTGTTGCTGGAAAACGGTCTGCCCTACGCACGCCTGTCACTGCTGCGTAACCCAGGGGACCCGGAAGTGCTGCTGCTGCCCAAGCATTCAGCAGATGCAAATGCCCTGGGCGAAGGGTTGAGGCTGGCGGGGGCGCCGGATGTGGTGGAGTACCTCAAACACCTGTCAAATGCAGTCTAACGGGCCAGGCCCGCTTCAGCTCCCGGCTGTTTTTCACGACGCCCCCTGCACCAATAAAAAAGCCCGCCTCAACTCAATGAGACGGGCTGATTTTCACCTCAGGCTCACACGATGTATTCGTGATCATCACCACCGAACAACAAGTTAACAGTGTCGCCGACCGTGACATTCTTCAAAGTCGCCACCTCGACATAATTGCTAGCAGCGCCATCCACGTCCACCAACAACTTAGCGTCGCTACCTACAGCAGTGATCTGCACAAAGTCAGTCACAGTCGTGCTGGTCACCCCAAAGTTGGCGTCCAGCAATGCCCCCAGATCAATCTTGTCACCCTCTACAAAGCTGTAGTCGGTAATGACGTCGGCATGGGCAAGACCCTTTTCGGCAAACACAAAGGTATCGGCACCGCCCCCGCCGGTAAGACTGTCATTGCCCAAGCCGCCGATCAGGATGTCATCTCCATCACCGCCTATCAGGGTATCGGCTTCGCCGTTGCCGACCAACACCACGCCGTCATTGGCGTCATCCCCTGCAGCCGCCGCTGTAACCACCTCGTTATGCTCAAGCATGGTAACCGTCAACTGGTCGGCCAGATAAGAACTGTCGCCGTCCGCGTCCGTCACTCCAAGGTTGAAATTGACCGACAGGTCTGCAATGGTCGTGACAAGGTCATAGGTAATGTCGTTGATATTGAACTTCTGCGCACCGCTAATATGGTTAACTTGCATCACATCGAACTCGTCACCTGCGTAGATGGTGTAAATTTTGCTCGTCGCATCATAGACCCAAGTACCGGCCAGAGCCGCATTCACTATCACCTCTATTCCATTAGTGTCTTTCAACACTGACAGATTCTGGTTACCTCCCACTGCGGTATTAAAGTCGAACTGTACGCCGTCAAGCATAAACATCAACACCGCCGAACCAGCTGGCCCCCCCCATTGATTCATGCTGAAACTCACATAACTTTGCTTGTTGGCAAAGTCGAGTTGTATCCACTCCCCTGAATCAATCGTCGCCTCCTTGACACCTATACCATTCTCAGAGGCGTTCACTTTATGTGACCCGCGAATGACCAGCGATTCGTCGGCCGTCGCAACCTGGGTAACCGGACCGAACGCACTGAAAGCATCGCCCTTCACTGTGGTAGTGGAGATCACCTGATTCGAGATCATCTCAAAGGTGTAGGTGCCATCAGGGTTGACCGTCAGGCTGAAGAAGGGGCTGCCCGCTGGGTCAGCAAGATTGCTGAAGGCATGGAACTCAACACTGCCATCGCCACCATCCGACACAGCATTGGTTGAGGTTGTGAAGTAGAAGGTGAACAGCACTTCATTTGCGCCGTTGGACACATCGACCTTGGTAACTCCTGGTTCTGCCGTGGCGCTTTGCACGAAACTTACTGCCTCACCCGCATAGGAGCCACCTGCACCCAAGGCGACGGACAAGAAGTCCAGACCATCGGCGCCGAAACTAGCGCTATACAGCCCATTGAACGCCACAGTTACCGAACTGGAGAGGACCGCATCCATTACCGACTCGAAATGCGGACCGTCGTCGCGGAACACCACCGAACCACTCAGGTCCAGGTTGGCATTCGCGCTGTCGCCATCCTTGTCGGTGATGGTCGCAGTCAGGGTCAGGCTGCCGGCACTCGGGCTGATCGGCTCGTTCGGGTCGTTGGTCGGGTGC
>JBFHPI010000326.1:0-4175 GCA_041592855.1 Pseudomonas sp. | reverse complement strand
GCATCATCTGGTCGATGGACGGGCTGTAGGGCTCGGGCCAGCCGCGCTGGGCGATCTGCATCACGCCCTGCTCGTCGAAACCCAGCTCATGGTTGATGGGCGCCACCACCACTTCGCCACAACGGATCGGGTCGCCATGCCGCGCCGGATTGACATGCCACTGGCTGTGCCGACCTACGGCCTGGGGCAAGGCCGTTTCGAAACTGGCATCGATATGCTGGGCATAGACAAAACCCAGCGGTAGACCACCAGGCAGGGCATCGAGGAACTCCTTGACCGCCGCCGGTCCGCCCATGGAGGCGGCCAGCAGCCACACCTGGCGGGCCGGCTCACCGGCTACCAGCGGGGTATCGGCCAGGGCCGCCGGCAGATCCAGGCGCGAGGGTCGCTGGGCCTCGGCCAGCAGGGCTTCCAGGCTGGGGCCCACGGCCTGGCTCGGATCACCCACCAGCTTCTTCAGTTTGCCAAACAGCCGGCGTTCCCAACGTGGGTAGTTCTCCGAATGGCGCTCGGGGGCATGGCCCTCGCCGAACAGCACCGGCGCGCTGGCCTTCTCCATCAGGTTGTCGACCAGGGGTGAATCTTCCGACTGGGCCAGGTCCACCAGCCACAGATCGGTTTCGCAGTCATCCAGCGCCTGCTCGTCGAGACGCGCCGGGTCGCTGTTCATCACCACCTGATAACCGCTTCCGGTCAGGGCCTGCTGCAGCACATGGCGCTGCAGCGAGGTATCGGCGATGACTGCAATGCGTGCAGCACTTTTATCCGTCATGTGCGCTTAACCAGTTGTTGAATGGTTTCCAGGAGCAGTGACTCCTGATAGGGCTTGCCCAGGTATTGATTGACGCCGAGGCTCATGGCCCGCTCGCGGTGCTTATCGCCGGTACGCGAGGTGATCATGATGATCGGCAGATCTTTGAGGTTGTCGTCGTGGCGCACCAGGGTCGCCACCTCGAAGCCGTCCATGCGCGGCATCTCGATATCCAGCAGCATGATGTCGGGCTTGCGCTCCAGCAGCTGGGCGATGGCGTCGACCCCAACCTTGGCAGTCAGCACGTTCATGCCGTTGCGCTCCAGCAGACGGCTGGTGACCTTGCGCACGGTGACCGAGTCGTCCACCACCATGACCAGGGTCGGCCGATCGGCTTCGACCTCGGCGGCACTGGCCAGTTGCTTGACCACTCGTGGCTGCAGCGCCAGCTGATGGGCGTGCAGGGCGCGAATGGTCGCCAGCAGATCGAGAATCACCACCACGCGGCCGTCACCGAGGATGGTTGCACCGGAAATCCCGTGCACCCCGGCAAACTGCGGGCCGAGGCTCTTCACCACGATTTCCCGGGAACCCGCCAGGCTGTCCACCTGCACGGCCACCGCGTGCTCCTTGGAGCGCACCAGGATCACCGGCAACGGCAGGCTCTGCCCGACCAGCTTGGGGTGCTGGCCATTGTTCAGCAGGTCACCCAGGTAGCGCAGCTCGTAAGTCTGACCGGCATACTCAAAACGAGGGGCATCGGGGCCGTAGTAGGCCTCCAGCTCGTAGGGCGAAACCCGCACGATACCCTCGATGGTATTGAGCGGGATGGCGTACAGGTCTTCACCAGACAGCACCATCAGCGCGCGGTTGACCGAGACGGTGAACGGCAGGCGGATGCTGAAAGTGGTGCCCAGGCCCGGGGTCGACTCGATACTCATGGAGCCACCGAGCTGCTTGACCTCCGAGTGCACCACGTCCATGCCGACACCACGGCCGGAGATCTGGGTGACCTTCTCGGCGGTAGAGAAACCCGCTTCGAGGATAAATTGCAGCACTTCATGGTCGGTCAGATCGCTGCCTTCATCCATCAGGCCACGTTCGATGGCCTTGCGCCGCACCGCATCCAGCTTGATGCCGGCACCGTCATCGGCCAGGGTCAGGAGGATGTCACCCCCCTCGCGGCCCATGTTCAGGCGAATGGTGCCGGCATCCGGCTTGCCCGCAGCGCGGCGCGCCTCCACCGATTCGACACCGTGGTCGACGGCATTGCGCAGCATATGTTCCAGCGGTGCGACGATGCGCTCCAATACGGTGCGGTCCATCTCACCATCGGCGTTGCCGACGATAAATTCCACCTGCTTGCCCAGCTCACCCGCCACCTGCCGCACGATCCGGCGCAGACGCGGCACCAGGCGGTCGAACGGCACCATGCGCGTACGCATCAGGCCTTCCTGCAGCTCGGAGTTGACCCGCGCCTGCTGCAGCAACAGGGTTTCCGCGTCGCGGTTGCGCGCGGCCAGGGTTTCCTTCAGATCGAGCAGGTCGGAGGCCGACTCGAACAGGGCCCGGGACAGCTGCTGCAGCTGCGAGTGGCGGTCCATTTCCAGGGGGTCGAAATCCTCGTAGCCGACCCGCTCGGCCTCGGCCTGGATACGGCTGAGGATCTGCGCCTGGGTCTCGGTATCGAGACGGCGCAGCTGATCACGCACGCGGTCGATGGTGGCTTCCATCTCGCTCAGGGTAAAGCCGAAGTCGCTGACCTGCTGTTCGACCCGACCACGAAAGATCGACGTCTCACCGGCCAGGTTGACCAGGCCTTCGAGCAGTTCCGCCGGCACCTTGACCAGCTCCTGCGGGGCACGCCGGGCCGCGGCTTCCTGGGCAGCCTCCTGGGCGCGACGGACGAAAGGCAGCACCTTGGCTTCACTGGTCTTGGCCGGCTGGCTGCTTGCGGCCACGATGGGCGCACTCAACTCGACCCGAGGTGCCGTGACCTCGGCTTGGGGCGCCGGAGCCGCGGCGGGTAAATCGTCCTGGCTGTCATTCAGGAGTTGACGCAGGGCATCAAGCTCTTGCTGCAAAGCCTCGAAGCCGGACTGCACATCGACAAACAGGCTTTCCGGCCAAGGTGCTCCCTGGTTCTGCGCCTCACTCAGGAGCTGCTCCAGATCATGGCTGAGATTGCCCAGACGCTTCTGTCCGGCCAGACGCGCACCGCCCTTGAGGGTGTGCAGGATACGCAGCATATCGTCGATGGCCGAACCATCCTCGCGATCCTGTTCCCAGCGGCCGATCACGGCCTCCAGGGCCTCCATCAGCTCGTCGCCTTCTTCCAGAAAGATATCGAGGATGTCGCTTTCCGCGTCGTTCTCGTCCTGCTCTTCGGCAGCGGCCCTGAGCTGTACCGCCGAGGGGATGCTTAGCTGCTCGTCGGGGTTGGCACGAAAGCGCTTGATGGTTTCAATCAGCGCATTGCCGTCACTCACCGGACGCTGATCACGCACCGCTTCCAGCATGCCGGCCAAGCTGTCATGGCAGGTCTGCAGCAAGCTGAACAGAGCCTGCCCCGGGCGCAGGCGACCATTGCCCAGGCCTTCGTAGAGAAACTCCAACTCATGGGCCAGATCGCCAATTTCGCGAATTTCGGCCATGCGCGCACCACCCTTGAGGGTGTGCAGATCGCGCTGCAGGGATTCCAGCTCCAGGCTGTTGTCGACGTTCTCCATCCAGCGCTGCAGAGCAGCACCGGCGCTGTCGATGATATCGAAGCCTTCCTCCAGGAAGATTTCCACCAGCTCCGAGTCACGCTCGTCCTGCGGGGCAGCAGCAGGTGCAGCACTGAGCTCAGGCACAGGCGCAGAGGGTGCCTCTGCCACAGGGGCCGGTTCCACGGCGGCCGGGCTGTCCGCCAGATCTGCAGAACTGTCCAGCAACTCCTGTTCCTGCGCGTCCTCCGCGGCGTCCGTCAGTTCGGTCTGCGGTGGCGCGACGTCCTCCACAAGCTGCGGCAGCTCAGGCAACTCCTGCTGTTGCAGATCGGCCTCAGCATCCGCTAGCGGCAGTTCGGCTTCGGCTTCGGCTTCGGCTTCGGCTTCGGCTTCGGCTTCGGCTTCGGCTTCGGCTTCGAAATCAGCGTGGGGGGCTACGGCGGCGGACACACTATGCCCGCCGCCTTGACGAAAATTGCGGATGGCCTCGATCAGGCTCTGGGGTTGCTCAAGTGTACGGCGCGCCTGCAATTGCTCCAGTTGCACCGCCAAGCAATCATGGCTCTGCTGCAGCAAGGCGGCCAGCTCGGGGCTATGGCTGAAGCGGCGATCGACCAGGCCTTCGTACAGGGATTCCAGTTCATGGGCCAGGTCGCCGATGGGCGCGATCTCGGCCATCCGCGCCCCCCCCTTGAGGGTGTGCAGGTCTCGCT
>JBFHPI010000325.1:0-4179 GCA_041592855.1 Pseudomonas sp. | reverse complement strand
GAGGTGCTGCGCGAAGGCAAGGCGGTCAGTCAGGTGCTGGGCCGCGCGGTACAGAACGACCAGGTGGTGACGCTGGTGCAGGGCAGCTTCGGCGGCAGTCGTGAGTCGCGCATTGAGGTCAGCGCCGAGCCTGCACCCCTGGCCCCGAGCGCCGATGAGTGCCAGGAACTCCCCTATATCCCCAACGTTACCCCAGCCTTTACCCGCTTTCTGGCCATGCGTTGGGTCTTTGGCGGCATGCCCTTCAGTGGCAATAAAGCCCGGGAAATGGGCGGCTGGGTGCGTTTGCGCGAACAGCGCGAGGTGCAGCCGGTGGATGAGAGCCATCTGCTGGCCCTGGTGGATGCCTGGCCGCCGGCGGTGCTGCCCCACCTGACGACGCCGGCGCCGGGCAGCTCGCTGACCTGGACCATCGAGTTCGTCCAGCCACTGATTGAACTGACCACCCTGGACTGGTGCCTGTACCGCGCCCAGATCGAACATGCCCGCGACGGCTATGGCCATGTGGCGGCGGCGCTGTGGAGCCCGAGCGGCGAGTTGCTGGCCATCAGTCGGCAGACCGTGGCGGTATTTGGCTAGGTCCCGTGGGGTGCGACGCACGCACCCGTGTTTTGTAGTCAGCGTTGGTGCGCACAGCGCAGCCTAGGGGCCGTTCCGTTTCAATTTTTACAGCTTGAGCTGACGAATGGCCCGGTTCAGCTCGCCGGCCAGTGCTGCCAGCTCACCGCTGGTGGCGGCGGACTGGCTGGTCTGGCTGACGGTCTGTTCGGTCACGTCGCGGATGCGGATCACCGCGCGGTTCATTTCCTCGGCCACCTGGCTCTGCTGTTCAGCGGCCACGGCGATCTGGGTATTGCTCTCGCGCATATGGGCCACTGAACCGGTGATGGCGCTCAGGGCCTCACCGGCTTCGTCGGCCTGTTTGACGCATTCGTCGGCCTTGATCGAACTGTCCTGCATAAATTCCACGGCGTCGCGGGTGCCGCTCTGCAGGGTGTTGATCATCTGGGTGATTTCGTCGGTGGAGTCCTGCACCCGCTTGGCCAGGTTGCGCACCTCGTCGGCCACCACGGCGAAACCGCGTCCCATCTCCCCGGCGCGGGCCGCTTCGATGGCGGCGTTCAGGGCCAAAAGGTTGGTCTGCTCGGCAATGCCATGAATCTCGCTGACCACGCCGCTGATCTTCTGGCTGTCGGCGGCCAGGCGTTCGATCATCTGCGCGGTCTGCTGCACGCCGCTGGACAGCCCGGCAATCGACTGGGCCACCTTGTTGACCACTTGCTGGCCGCTGCAGGCCAGTTGCTCGGCGGTCTTGGACTGGTCACGGGTGTCGGCGGTGTGTTCGGCGATATGGTGCACGGTGGCCGACATCTCGTTGATGGCGGTCGCGGCCTGCTCGGTTTCACTTTGCTGCTCCAGCATGCCCTGGCGCACCTCGCGCATGCTCCCGGCCAGACGCTCGGCGCCTTCGTCCAAGCGCGCGGCGGACTGCGCGACGATGCCCACCACGCGCTGGTAGCCAGCCTGCATGGCGTTGAAGGCACTGGCCATCTGGCCCACTTCATCGCGGCAATCCAGGGGCACCCGGGCACTCAGGTCGCCGCTGCGCTCAACCTGCAGCATCACGTCCTTGAGGGTATTGAGGTGGCTGAGCAGAAAGCGGATCAGCAGTTGGGAAGCAGCCAGCAGAATCAGCATCAGTACCGCCACCACCAGGGCGTAGCTGAAGGCGCGTTCGAAAAACAGTTGCATCAGGCTGGGGGCCTGGGCCAGCACGGCGATGCGCTGACCATCGGCGCGCACCAGCACCTCGGCGCCAATCAGCTGCGCCTCGCCACTCATGACGGATACGGGCATCTCGACCCAGCCACGGGCGCGACTGAGCAAGGCACCCTGGTTATTGGCCAGGCGCGGCGTGCTGCCTTCGGCAAAACTGATCAGCTGCGCATTTGTTGGCAGGGGCTGCTCGGTCGGCC
The DNA here is from genome assembly GCA_041592855.1 of Pseudomonas sp. Lineage (GTDB taxonomy): Bacteria > Pseudomonadota > Gammaproteobacteria > Pseudomonadales > Pseudomonadaceae > Aquipseudomonas. Next base: position 2,203 of record JBFHPI010000325.1, on the reverse strand, counting down.
ACTGGGCGAGCAGGCTGGCCTGCTGCTGGGCGGCCTGCTTGGCCAGGTCGTTCTGCACCTGTTGCTCCAGCTGCAGGGCATAGAGCACCAGCAGCAGGGTGGTGAAGAAGGCGACCGCATTGACGGCCCAGAACTTGTATTTGAGGGAAAGATCGCTAACCCAGTTGCCCATGGTGATGTCTTCTGTCAGTGGCGGGGATGGACTTTGGCAAAGTGCCAGCAGTATCGGGCAAAGCGGTCCGAGAGCCGTTGATCTCCATCAACTTTGCCTTGCTGTCTGTAACGACCCGGACGCGAAAGACTTTAGGCGCTGGTGTCGCTATCCGGTTCGGGCAGGCGGAAAAAAGCCCGGGCGCAGGCGGTGCTGTGGGCGGCCAGTTGCTCGGCTGTTTCACCGCGATGCTGGGCGACAGTATTGAGTACCTCGATCAGATAGGCTGGCTCGTTGCGCCCGCTCTTGGGTTTGGGTCTCAGGCTGCGGGGGAGCAGAAAGGGCGCATCGCTTTCCAGCATCAGCCGACCTGCCGGGATATTGCCCACCAGCTCGTGCAGATGGGCGCCACGGCGCTCGTCGCAGATCCAGCCGGTGATGCCGATATGCAGGTCCAGATCCAGGTAGGCGAACAGGGCACGCTTGTCCCCGGTAAAGCAGTGCACCACCAGGGCCGGCAGCCGATCGCGGTAATGGCGCACGATGGCCAGCAGGCGCTCGCTGGCATCGCGTTCATGGAGAAACACCGGCATCTGCAGTTGCACCGCCAGGGCCAGCTGTTCCTCCAGGGCTTTCTCCTGTTGCGGCCGTGGCGAGAAATCGCGGTTGAAGTCCAGGCCGCATTCACCCACTGCCCGCACCCGGGGCTCGTTGAGCAGGGCCTTGAGTTGACCTGGGCTGTCACTGTTCCAGCTGCTGGCATCGTGAGGGTGAATGCCAGCGGTGCTAAACAGGTGCTGGGCTGTTTCGTCCAGCTGCTGGCACAGCGTCAGGGCGTGCTGGCTTTCCGCCAGGCTGGTACCGGTCAGCAGCATCTGCTGCACGCCGGCGGCGTAGGCCCGCTGCAGCAGGCCTTGGCGATCGTCAGCCAGGCTGGGGTGGGTCAGATTGACGCCGATATCGATCAGTTGCATGGGGGTACCCGCTCAGTGAGCGGCGCAGCATAGCAGAGGCGCCGGCTGCGCTTTAAGCCTGCCTTGCAGGCTGCTTATGTGCATTTGGCCGGTGCGTTGTGCAGGTGGCTGTGCCAAGCTTCGCAACCTTGGCGCGGCGGGAACTGCCGATGGCTGCGCGCACTCTGAGTAATCCCTTTTATTGCCACAGGCCGGAGCCCTGATGTTGCGAGCCCTGCTACTGCTGTGCCTGATAGGTCTGAGCTGGCCAGCTGTGGCGCGGGTCAGTGCGCCGTTGCCCAGCCCTGCCAATGTGGCGGCCAGTCGTGACCTGGCGGCTATCCGCAGCAGTGGCGAGCTGCGCGTACTGGTCAATCAGAGCCGCAACAGTTCGGGCCAGGTCAAGGGCCAGGCGATCGGCATCGAATACCAGCGCCTGCGTGCATTTGAGCAGTACCTCAACCGTACCGTGGGCGATGGCCGGCGCCTGACGCTGAAAATAATCCCCAAAGCCAAGGATCAGCTGCTCGCCGCATTGCTGCGCGGCGAAGGTGACTTGGTAGCGCCGGGGGAACTGCTGAGCAAACCACCGGGCAGTCAGGTACGCGCCAGCTCGCCGCTGCGTCGCGATGTGCCGTTGATCATCGTCTCGCGCCAGTCCGATCGGCGCTACCAGAGCCTGGAGCAGATGTCCGGGCGCAGCCTGGCCTTGCCCCGTGGCAGCATGGCCGCCGACGCGCTGCGTGTGCTCAACCAGGGGTTGATCGATCAGCAGCGCTCACCCGTGGTGCTGGAGTGGGGCGATGCCAGCCTGGCGGTGGAGGATGTGCTGGAAATGGTGCAGGCGGGGATTTTCAGCATGACGGCGGTGGAGCTGCCGATTGCCGAGCGCTGGGCCAAGGTGATGCCCAGGTTGCGTCTGGAGCGCCATCTGCAGCTGGGCGGCGAGGGCAGCATGCATTGGTATCTGCGCCGCGACGCCACCATGCTGGGGGCCAGTGTCGACCGCTTTATCAAGGGCTATCGCGAGCCGGCCGATCAGGACGTGGCTCTGCAGCGGGTCTATCGGCGCCTGTACCGGGTGCAGTATCCGTTGGGG
>JBFHPI010000324.1:0-4183 GCA_041592855.1 Pseudomonas sp. | reverse complement strand
TCGCTGCGATTCGCCACCCCCAGGTCGAAGCTACGCTGCAGATCGTTGTAATCGAGCTTACCAACACTCGCCGAGGCATCCCCCCACCAGCGATTGTGTTGATACTGAGCAAAAGCGCTCAGCAGGTAGCTATTGAGATCGTAATCCGAGTCGCCAGCCTCAAGCTCTTGCTGATCAAGGCCCAAGGCAACACCTACACGCCAGTCCTCATGTAGACGATAGCTAGCGCCGAGGCTGAGGCTATAACCGTCACCATCTGCGCTAGTTCCAATACTCTGGCGATCGAAGTCCTGACGCTGACCACCCGCAGTCACGAACGAGCGAACCTGGCCGACGTTTTGCCAAGCCTCCCAATCCGCGACCAACTGGTTACGCAGTTGCCCTTGGTGAGCACGTAACACACCTTGGGCCATTTCCGGCAGCAGAGTGATTTCATGAGGCGCCACCAGCAAAGAATATGCATAGTCGGAGACTATTTGCTGCCCGGTAATAGTGGGGTGCACGCCATCATTGAACAAAAGGCGGCTCGGGTCAGGGTTGGCACTATTAATGCCATTAGTTGGGCTTTCGTTGGCACAGCCATTGAAGCAGACTAGGTTCAAGTTCTCATTGGGATCAAGACCGAACAGCTCTGGGCTGGCGAGCGCCTCACGCACCAACAAGGGCACATTCAACGGAATTATTTCAGCGTTAATACCGGACAGCTGGCGAACAAGCTCATTGTTTAGCTCACTCACCAAGGGCTCAAAAAAAGCTGAAACCCCCAAGCCCAAAGCGAATGGTGTTTGACTTACGTCGCCCAGTAATGGCACGACTATATAGCGCGCCCCGGCAGCCTGAAGCGCACGCACGCTATCTGCAACTCGCACCGCAGACGCTTGAGCCTGAGGCGCGCTAAAAATAAGTCCATCGAGAAAGTCATTACCCCCACCGTTCACAAAGAACAGTGTATTGGGATCCAGCGACTGACCGTTGTTTGCCAGCTCAACCAAGTAACCCGGACGGGTACGCAGGTTAGTGCCATCGGTCTCTTCGACTACCGAGCCTTCACCGCTACCAGTTATCGAGTCGAATATCTGCTGCGTGGTATTACCACCTACCGCATAGTTGGTGCCATCAGGTATGCCGAGGGCCAGATTGACTGGCGAAGTGGACCCGGTGAGCGGCCCTAACCCCAAGCGCTCACTGAGCAGCATGGTGGCATTTGGCGCAAAAATTTCTCCATTACCGGGCTGGAACGTCGGACCGACGCGGTTTGTGAACCTTATAGTTGAGCCTGCAGGCCCGCCTACATCTTCAAACTGCCCTGCATCGCTCAGGCTATCGCCAAACACGACCAGACCAGAATATGGCGCTGCGGATGCAACGGTGGGAAATGATGCCAGCAGGCAGGCTGCGGCTAACGGAGTTAAAAGTCGCTTCACGGGCCACCCTTGGAGTTATTTTTAGTGGACTACTGCACCAAGGAATGTAATCAGATTCTTGACCGAGTGCACGAAATAGTCTGCTGCCTCACCCATTTGGGTGAGTGCTTTCATCTAGCTGGCGGCCGCTGACACGCACACCCGATTACGGCCCTCGCCTTTCGCTTGATACAGTGCCAGGTCTGCAACCTGCAGCAACTCATCCAAGTCAGCCCCCTGGGCAGGCCACAAAGCCACGCCGGCCGAAAGCGTTATAATGCGCGCCCCGCCCCGGGTTGGCAGGGGCTGCTCGGCCAGGCTGCGGCAGATCGCCTGCAGGCGCAACCGCGCCTCGACGGCATCTGCGCCGGGCAGGATCAGCAGAAACTCTTCGCCGCCGATACGGAACACCGCATCTGAGGTGCGCAGGTTGTCCAGCAGATGCTGGGCCACGCCCTTGAGCACGTCGTCGCCTTCCAGGTGGCCGTACTCATCGTTGAGCTGTTTGAAGTGATCAAGATCGATCAGAGCCAGGGCGATAGGCACCTGTTCGCGCTGGGCGCGGGCCACTTCACGGCTGAAAAACTCATCCAGGTAGCGACGGTTGTACAGCCCGGTCAGCGGGTCGCACAGCGCCTGCTCCTGCAGCTGCTCGTGCAGGCTGGAGATGGTGCGCAGACGTTCCTCGCTCAGGGCCAGGGCTTCAGCCAATTTGAGTTCGCTGAGATGGCGCAGGGTCACATCACGCAGGTAGAGCATCTGCCCCAGCAGCAGGGTGCCGCGATGGGCCTCGCGCTGGATGGCGCGGATGCGTACCTCGAAATACCGTGCAGCGCTGGTCAGGGTCAGCGACTGCTCAGCCTCGCCCTGACCGTGTTGCGCCAGCAGGTTCTGCAAGTCCCGCCCCAGCACCGGCCAGTCGGCCAGCGCGCGGCCCTGCCAGCCGCTGCGCAAGCCGGCCAGCTTGAGCGCAGCCGGGTTGGCTTCGATCACTCGCAGCTGGCTGTCGACCACCAGCACCGGATCGGGCAACTCATCCAGCAGCAGATGGCGCGCCACCGGCAGCAGGTCGAACAGGCGCACGCCGACGATCAGCCAGGCAAAGGCGGCCAGGGTAAAGGTAAAGCTGAAGGGCGTCGGATCGAAACCGAAGAGCATCCAGCCGAATACCACATAGCTGATATTGGCCCCCCAGGGCACACAGGTGACGAGCACAAAGGCCAGGTAATGGCGACGGTGCACGCCCTGGCTGATCAGTGCCGCACGAACCACCAAGGCCACACTGAACAACATAAACAGATAGACATACGCCGCGGCGACATAGAACAGCGGGCCATGCACATAGCGGATCGGCGCCCCTTCCTCGGCCGACAGGGGCGCGGTGCCAGCCGCATAGAACAGGCCGTGCCAGGGATTGCTCAAGGCCAACAGCCAGAACAGCAACGGCGCCACACCCAGAGCAAGGACCAGGCGTCGCGGCAGGGGTCGACTGTCACTATTGACATACTGGCCAAGGAACACCGCCCAGAAGGTGGGCACTGCGAGAATCCCCGGCCAGGCCATACTGGCCCAGAACACCTTGCAGCTGGCTCCCTGGGCAGCCAGCTCAAGCGCGGCGGCAACCATCCACCAAATACTGCCCAGATGCATCAGGACAAAGCTTGCGCGCCCGGGAAAATAGCGCTGGCGCCTGACCCAGCGCGCCAACAGCAGCACCCCAACCGCCACCGCGCACGTCAGCAGTACGGGACCATCAAGCGCCCAGGCGGAAGCGCTGCAGGCATTCATTGGGGCCTCGCAGCTCGCAGCGGGACATAACAGACCACACCATCAGCAGTTGGTGCGGACCAGGGACGCATCACCAGGAAAGAGTGAATATCCACGACGAAGTTGCTCAAGGGCCTTCCTGACCTCAAAAAACCAATAGATCCAGCGCCGCCAACGATACTGCAAAAACTGTGACACGATCATGCTTTATTGGTGCGCAACAGGCTCAGGGCCATCAACGCCAGCAGCCCCACCCCGGCCAGCAGCACCGCCCAGAGGCCCCAGCGCTGCCAGTCCAGCGGTGCAGTGGCCACCTGGGCGGCTTGCGCCGCCTCGGCCTGTGCTTCGACCCGGGCCTGATCCAGCTCGGCCAGACGTTGCGGCTGGTAGCCAGGTATCAGGGTGACCAGGGGCAGCGCCGCCGACTGTACGCCATTGCGCCCCACGGCCAGGCGGTAGGGCGGCTCGCCACGCAGCAGAAACACCAGCTGGCTGGCCCGTAGCGCCACCTGCAGACGCGGCGCCTCGCTGCCCAGGCCGCCGCCACGCGAATCCACCTGCAGACGCAGCTGGCGCAGTGGCCAGCCTGGCAGCGCCAGTTCGTCCTGGCGCAGTTCCTCGCCCTTGCCCGGCAGACGATAGAGCAGGCCGCTGGCCAGGGAGCGCCAGGGCCCCTGGTTATCGGCACGGCCGCTGACGCGCAACGGCACCAGGCTGTTTTCCTCGTTCAATTGCAGGCGCAGGCGTTCCACCGGCAGGGCCAGGGGCAACTGCCATTGCGGCTGACCATCCACCCCTTCGGTGGCCACCAGGGCCTGGGACCAGACCAGCGGTGCCTGGGCCTGCCCGCTACGCCGGCTGACCAACTGAGCCTCGGTCAGCTGTGGCGCCTGCTGTGGGCTCTGCCAGAGCAGGCGCAGGTAGCGCGCCCGGCGCCCGGGCAGTTCCACCTGCCGCTGCTCGATGCGTTCATCGGCGAAGGACAGCCGCGCCAGCTGACCACTGCCCCAGGC
>JBFHPI010000323.1:0-4187 GCA_041592855.1 Pseudomonas sp. | reverse complement strand
GGGCCCATGCGGTCAGTACCCTGGTGGGGGCACGGAGTGGCTGGCTTTGGCCGGGCGGTCGGCCGCCGTTGCAGGACTGGAATGGCCGGGCAGGGCTGACGGAAGGCTGCGAGTCGGTAAGTTGTCGCGGGTAGTGGGCTCTGATCTGGCTTGTCGAAGAGGTGATCCCAGAGCGTTCGGGCGTCCATTCATGGCTTGCGCTCGGCCAGGTCTGTACTGAACGCGCATTGTCGCTGTAACTGACGGGCAGGAGCGGTTTGAGGTGCATTGCAGTCCCTGACGGCATGGCTGGCGCAGTGCAGCTAGGGCGGGGCTGTGGCGGTTCAGCGATAGGTCTGCAGGATGGCATCGAATTCACCGTCCTGTTTCATCTGCACCATGGCGCGCAACAGGGCCATGGTGGGCACATCCGGGGCATCGCGAACGATACAGGCAATGGGGTCGTGGCTGAGCTCGCGCTGGCTGGCCGGTAGCTGGCGGTTGAACCAGTGCAGGGACAGCTCGTTACTGATTGCGTAGGCGTAGCGTCCGGCTCGCAGTTTGAGCAGCACCTGCTCTTGGGTGCGGGCGTCGTCACGTTCCAGCTGGCCACTGGCAAAGCGTGCATCCAGTTGTGGATAGGTGAAGCCAAGAACGGTGCCAAGACGCTCGTTCTTGAGCTGTTCGGGCTGCAGATGAGCGGCCTGCCGACCGACCAGCAGGTCGCGCTGGGTCATAAAGGGCAGGCTCCAGATATAGCGATAATGGCCGCTGTTGATCCAGTGGGGGCTGACGTAGCAGCGTACATCGATATCACCGTTATCCACGGCCTGTTGCACCCGTAGACGCGGCATTACCAGCATCTCGGCCTGGCGTCCAACTTTGGCGGCCAGGCGCCGTTGCAGGTCGAACAGAATGCCTGCCACGGCTTGCTCCGCTTCGATCTGGATCATGGGCATGGCCCAGCTGTCATTGATCGAAAAACGCAACGGCCGCTCGTTAGCCAGGCTGGCGGGGCCGACCCACAACAGGCTGAGCACAGTCAGCAGGCGGCGCACGGCTTGTCCAGGGCGATGAGGCATCAGCGACTGATCGGCAGGGCCGCGCCCATCAGGGCGAACAGTCCACCGCAGCTGCGATTGAAGGTGCGGCCGCAGCGCTGCAGCCAGGGGCGGATACGCTGGGCCAGACGTGCCAGCAGGTATTCGGTCATGCCTTCGACCACGGCGAAAGTGGCCGCCATGATCAAGAACTGCAGCCACAGGGGACTACCGGGGCGGATAAATTGCGGCAGGAAGGCGGCGAAGAACAGGATCACCTTGGGATTGGACAGCGCTGATAGCAGGCCCTGGCTAAAGAGCTGCGTGCTGTGGCTGGACGTGGCCGGGCGCTCAAGTTGCAGATGCAGGGCTGGTGCGCGCCAGAGTTGCATGCCCAGCCAGATCAGGTAGGCGCCGCCAAGCCACTTGAGCAGGATCAGGATATCGGCCGAAGCCTGCAGCAGGGTACCAATGCCGAGCATGGACAGGGCCATCAGCAGGGTAAAGCCGAGCACGCTGCCGCTGACGGTGAACAGCGCCTTGCGATGGCCATGCAGCGCGCCGTGGCTGAGTGCCAGCAGGCCATTGGGACCGGGGGTAAGGGACAGACCGATTACTGCGACGAGATAGAGCAGCCAGGTATGCAGGGCCATGGACAGGGTTCCGATCATGCAGAAGGCCACCGGGGTGGTGGCCTTCTGTTTTTTCATGCCATGACTGGATAGTCAAGCGAGGCTGTCAGCGATTGGCTTCCTTGAAATTGTCGTCCGAGGGTTCCTTGGTATAGGCGCCCTGGTCATGCACCAGCTTCTTGCTGCCGTTCATCAGGGTGGTGATGCGGCTGTCGCTGGTCTTGGCCGAGGCGGCCTGGTTGCTGGTGCCGGTGATCAGAGGTGGGTTGAAACTGAAGGACCAGAGGTAATGCCAGACGGCGGCATTGTGTTTCTCGGTCTGCTGCACCGAGTTGAAGTACCAGGGCTTGAGTTCGCTGAAGGCGGTCATGTTCATCAGGCCGGTGTTGGCATCGCCGACGAACACCGTGCTGGTCACCGAGGAGGTGCGATAGGCCTCGAAGATCACGCCCTTGGTCTTCAGCTCACTGACATAGGTACGGCAGACTTCGCCAACCCATTTGTTGCCCAGATAACCCTTGGCGTAGTTGGAATAGAAGGGGTCAAGCAGGGCCACGCGCTTGGGCAACAGGCGGCTGGGCAGGGTACCGGCGCTGACTGCATCGCTGATCTTCTTGGTCAGGACGATGGCCATCTGGTTGCCCAGGGAGTGGCCGAGAATGCGGATGTTGCTCCCGGTGTAGCTGGCCATATTGTCTTTGTAGTGATCAAACAGCAGGTCGCCGGCAGACTTGCTTGGGCCGTTGCTGTAAACGCCGCTGCTGTTGCGCCAGCGCATGGCGCGCGGGCCGGTGGCGGTCCAGATCTTGGCTTCGGCATCCTTTACCTCACCTTCGTCGGCGAACTGGTTCCAGTACAGAATGCCGACGTTGTAACCGGCCGCCAGCCAGGCGTGGGCCAGGTCAAGATCCGGGCCGCCGGCATCCTTGCGGTTGAAGGTTTCGCGGTTCTTCAGCACGGTAGAACCGTTCTGCCAGCCATGGATATAGATCACGGTGGGTTTGCTGTTGGCGAAGTAGGCATTGCTCTGGCCGGGCACGGCCTTTTGCCAGCTGTCGCCGTAGCCGAACCAGTACAGGCCGTGGTCGAGGTTCTGGAAGGTGCTGTCGGGGAACACGCCGACGGCGGCCTGGGTCAGGGAGGAGAAACTCAGCACGAGCAACAGCAGGAGCTTGCGCATGGCGGAACCTTTTATTGTTATGGGGTGGTGCAGGCAGTCTATGGATTGTCGAACAATTGCCTATCGCCCGAACGGGTGAGACTCCCGGGACTGTGGTGTCGGTGTGTCCTGCTGCGCGCTGTGCGCATCTTTGCCTAAATAGCCGCCTGTTTACGCCATAAACGCTTATCAGCTGAGCGGACGCAGGCCCTGTGGCTGTGGCAAACTCAGCGGCTAGTTACAGGACGTTTCAGGGAATGAGGCTTCTACTGTCCGCCTAATTTTGTTCTCGGCCCTGGTTGGCCGAGCGTGACGCATACCTGGCCGCCGCACGCGGCAGCGAACAAGAGGAATCACCGTGCATAAAGTCGTGATCAGCGGTACCGGCCTGTATACCCCGGCCAACAGTATTTCCAATGATGAACTGGTCGAGTCTTTCAATGCCTACGTGCAACTGTTCAACGCTGAACATGCCGAGGCGATTGCCCGTGGCGAGGTCGAGGCCCTGAGCGAGTCGAGCAGCGCCTTTATCGAGAAGGCCTCGGGTATCAAGAGCCGTTTCGTCATCGACAAGGCCGGCATCCTCGATCCGCGGCGCATGACCCCGCGCATCCCCGAGCGCAGCAATGATGAGTGGGGCATTCTCTGCGAGATGTCCGTGGCCGCGGCCAAACAGGCCCTGGAACGCGCCGGCAAGACGGTCGCCGACATCGACGGTGTGATAGTCGCCTGCTCCAACCTGCAGCGCGCCTATCCGGCGGTGGCCATTGAAGTGCAGGCGGCCATGGGCATCCAGGGCTGGGGCTATGACATGAACGTGGCCTGCTCTTCGGCCACCTTCGGCATTCAGGCCGCCAGCAACGCGGTACAGACCGGGCAGGCCCGCGCCATTTTGATGGTCAACCCGGAAATCTGTACCGGTCATCTGAACTTCTGTGACCGCGACAGCCACTTTATCTTCGGCGACGCCGCCACTGCGGTGATCATCGAGCGGGCCGACCTGGCCACCTCGGCGCACCAGTTCGATGTGCTGGGTACCAAGCTGATCACCCAGTTCAGCAACAATATTCGCAACAACTTTGGCTTCCTCAACCGTGCCGCGGAAGAGGGCATCGGCGCGCGCGACAAGCTGTTCGTGCAGGAAGGGCGCAAGGTATTCAAGGATGTCTGCCCCATGGTCGCCGAGTTGATCGCCGCGCACCTGGCGGAAAATCAGCTGAACGTTGGTGACGTCAAGCGCTTCTGGCTGCACCAGGCCAACCTCAATATGAACCTGCTGATCGCGCGCAAGCTGCTGGGCCGCGACGCCGAGCCGCATGAGGCACCGGTGATTCTCGACACCTATGCCAACACCAGTTCGGCCGGTTCGGTGATCGC
>JBFHPI010000322.1:0-4188 GCA_041592855.1 Pseudomonas sp. | reverse complement strand
ACCCTCGAGGTGACTGGCCGCTGGAACTGACTGGTCAGCTGCAGTTGCCCGATGTGGATCAGCAAGCCTGGAACCTGGAGCTGCAAATCAGTGGCGATCTGCGTCAGCGCCTACAGCTACTGGTGCAGAGCAATGGTTATCTGGCCGGCCGCCTAACCGGCGAGGTGCAGGCCCTAGCCGAGCACCTGCCCGCACAGTTGAACCTTAAGGTTGACAGTTTCAAGGCCCACGCCGAACTGCCGGAAAACCTGCGCTTGCAGCAGCTGCAACTGAGCGCGGCGGGAGATCTGCAGGCCGGTTACCAGATTGCCGGCACGGCAGGTCTGGGCACAGAGGCCGAGCCAGTTACCCTGGCGCTGCAGGCATTGCTCAATGCCGGCGGCGTGCAACTGCAGCAACTGCGCTTAAGCGCAGAGGCTCAGCAGCAGATTGAGCTCAGTGGCGAGCTGGACTGGCAACAAGCTCTGAGTGTGGACAGTCGCTTCAGTTGGCAGGATTTCCCCTGGCAACGTCTTTACCCGCTGCAGCAGCAACCGCCCGTGACGCTGCGGCGCCTGCAGGGTGAGCTGGCTTATGCCGAAGGTCATTACCTGGGGCATTTTGCCGCCGAGCTGGACGGCCCGACAGGAGCCTTTAGCCTGCAAAGCCCGCTCAGTGGCGATCTGGGGCAGGTATTTTTGCCAGAAGTGAAACTGGCCGCAGGCCAAGGCAAGGTCGAAGGCCAGGCGCGCCTGGGGTTTGCCGAAGCGCTGGAGTGGCAGGCGCAGTTGCAGGTCAGCGAGTTGGACCCGAGCTATTGGCTGACCGAGCTGCCCGGCAACCTGGGCGGCACAGTCCAGAGCCAGGGCAGCCTGGCCGACGAGCAGCTGCAGCTGGCCGCCGATATCGATCTTAACGGTCGCCTGCGCGGTCAACCGGCCCGGCTGCAGACCCGCCTTAACGGCAAGGATCAACGCTGGGAACTGAGCGCCCTGCAATTGCGCCTGGGGGATAACAGGATCGACGGCCAGGGCCACCTGCAGGAGCAGTTGCGTGGCCAGTTCAACTTGAGTCTGCCCCGGCTGGGCCAACTCTGGCCGGGCCTGCAAGGCCAGCTGGACGGCCAGTTGAGCCTGGCCGGCAGCCTGGCAGCACCCCAGGGTCAGCTCAAACTCAGTGGCCAGCGCCTGGCCTATGGCGAACAGCGCCTGCAAGCTCTGCAACTCAGTGCCAGCCTGGATGCCACCCAGCGCGGCGTGCTCAGCCTAGAGGGCAGGGGCCTGGCCAGTGGCGATACCGAACTGGGGCAACTACGCCTGGAGGGTGCCGGCAACCTGCAGCAGCATCAGCTGGAGCTGAACCTGACTGGTCCCCAGCTCGACAGCCTGCTGGCCCTGGAGGGCGGGATCAAGCAGGGTGACTGGCGTGGGCGCCTGAGCCGCGCCGAGCTGAGCAGCTCCGGTCAGGACTGGCGCCTGCAACAGCCAGCCAGCCTGGAGCGCCTGGCCGATGGTCGGCTCAGCCTGGGCGCACACTGCTGGCGCTCCGGGGCGGCCAGTCTGTGCGCCGAAAATCAACGCCTGTTGCCCGAGCCCAGCCTGCGTTATCGCCTGCGTGATCTGCCCATGGACAGCCTGAGCGCCTTGATGCCTGAGGACTTGCGCTGGCAGGGCCAGCTCAATGGCACCCTGCAGCTTGACCTGCTGGCCAGCGGGCCAACCGGCCAGATCGAACTGGATGCCGGCAGCGGCACCTGGCAGATCAAGGAGCAGCAGCAATGGCTGGACTTCAGCTACGACAGCCTGCGGCTCTCCAGCCAGTTGCGTCCTGAGCGCATCGACAATCTCCTGGAATTGCGTGGCCCACGTCTGGGCAGCCTGTCAATCCAGGCGCAAATCGACCCGCGCCCTGCAGCCAAACCCCTGACCGGGCGCTTTAGTCTGAAGCGTCTGGATCTGGCCATCGCCCGACCCTTTCTGCCGATGCTCGAGCGCCTGGTGGGCCAGCTCAATGGCCAGGGTGAGCTTTCCGGCACCCTGCTGGCACCCCAGGTGCAGGGCCACTTGCGCCTGAGCGATGGCGAAATTGCCGGCAGCCAGCTGCCCATCGAGTTCCGCCAACTGCAGCTGCAGGCGCAGATTCGCGGCGATCAGCTGCAACTGGACGGCAACTGGCGCAGTGGCGAACAGGGCCAGGGCCGTCTGGGCGGTGAGTTGCGCTGGGCCGAAGGCCTGGTTGGTGATCTGCAAGTGCGTGCCAGCGACCTGCCGCTGCGGGTGGAACCCTATGCCCAGCTGCAAGTGGGCACGGACCTGCGCCTGCGCCTGCGTGAACAGAAGTTATCCGTGCAGGGCCGGGTAGATATTCCTCGCGGCGCGATTGAAGTGCGCGAGTTGCCGCCCTCCACTGTGCAGGTTTCCCAGGATGCGCAGATAGTCGGGCGCGACCCAGGTGCCGCGAGCAGTCCGGATATCAGCATGGATATCGACGTGCATGTAGGTAGCGAGCGCCTGAGTTTCAGCGGCTTTGGCCTGAATGCCGAGCTGGCCGGGCGGGTGCATATTGGCGACAACCTGGATACCCGTGGCGAACTGCAGCTGAACAAGGGGCGCTTCCGTGCCTATGGCCAGCGCTTGAGCATTCGCCGGGCGCGGTTGCTGTTCACCGGCCCCATCGACCAGCCCTATCTGGATGTGGAGGCGATACGCCGCGTCGAGGGGGTGGTGGCCGGCCTGCGGCTATCCGGCAGTGCCGAACAGCCGCGCAGCGAGGTGTTCTCCGAGCCGGCCATGAGCCAGGAACAGGCACTGTCCTATCTGGTACTGGGGCGGCCGCTGGGGCAGGGCAGTGGTGACAACAATATGCTGGCCCAGGCCGCCCTGGCCCTGGGCATGGCTGGCACCACACCACTGTTTAGCGGAATTGCCGAAACCCTGGGCATTGGCGACTTTCAGATGGACACCGAAGGCAGCGGCCTGACCACCAGCGTGGTGGCCAGCGGGCAACTTTCCGAACGCCTGAGCCTGCGCTATGGCGTGGGCGTATTCGAGCCCGCTGGCACCCTTGCCCTGCGCTATGAACTGACGCGCAGGCTCTATCTGGAAGCCGCCAGTGGCCTGGCCAGTTCTCTGGATATTTTCTATCGACGGGACTTTTGACCCAGAATCAGGGTCTGTTGCGCTGTGGACTGTTCTATCAACCTCCGCGAGGAATGTGCCGCATTGCCCTCCGGAGTAGTCTGCCTTCCTGGTCAGTTTGCTTTGGCAAAGCCAGCTGACCTTGCCAACGGGCCGTTTCCCGCCCTTACTGTTCTACCACCTCACTTCATAAGGATCATGCTCATGGCACAAGTCACTCTCAAAGGTTCCCCTGTCGAAGTCGCCGGTCAGCTGCCGCAAGCGGGCCAGCAGGCCCCAGCTTTCAGTCTGGTGGGCAACGATCTTGGCGATGTCAGCCTGGCCAGCCTGACTGGCAAGCGCAAGGTACTGAACATCTTCCCCAGCGTCGACACCCCGACCTGCGCCACCTCGGTACGCAAGTTCAACACTGAGGCCAGCCAGTTGGCCAACACCGTGGTGCTGTGCATCTCCGCCGACCTGCCGTTCGCCCAGGCGCGCTTTTGCGCTGCCGAGGGTCTGGAAAACGTGATCAACCTGTCGACCATGCGCGGTGCAGAGTTCCTCAATAACTACGGTGTGGCCATCGCTTCCGGCCCGCTTGTCGGCGTCGCCGCCCGCGCCGTGGTGGTGCTGGATGAAAACGACAAGGTGCTGCACAGCGAGCTGGTGGGCGAGATTGCCGACGAGCCGAACTATGCCGCTGCCCTGGCCGCCCTCAAGTAATACCCTGATACAGACCACGACGGCCCGCATTGCGGGCCGTTTTTGTATGTAGTTCAGTCAGTTAGCTCTGTAAGCTAAAGGTAAATAGGCGGTAAAGATGCTTTTAAACAATCCTTCTTTGTCTGTTTTTCGAATATTCATGATAGTTTCTTTATTAAATGTTCTCTGTATTGATCTGTTCCCAGATGGGTTCTGAATCCTCCTCTGGTGGACCCCAGTTTTGCCATAAGGAAATTGAGCTTCTTTTGAAGTCTGCTTCTTTCCGGCGATTCAATGCCTGCGCTTTCAAGCAGCTGCTCCGTCTGGGTGATCTGTTTCCTCAACTCCACTTCCGGCGGCAGAAATCCGGCGTTTTTCAGGATTTTGT
>JBFHPI010000321.1:0-4195 GCA_041592855.1 Pseudomonas sp. | reverse complement strand
GGAATCGTCCGGTGAGCGCATGCACCTGTCCAATGTGCCGCTGAGCTTGCAGGCCGTGCGGGGTGGGCTTTGGTTCCTCGGCCAGGAGCGGGCTGCCATGTTGGTAGGGGCCTGCGCCGAGTACATTCAGAAACAGATGTTCGATGCGCAGCAGATGCCCTCCGAGCAGATGCTGGAGACGCTGGCCGACGCGCTCTCCAGCCTAGAGTACTTCCTGGAGGCCGGCGCGGTGATGCGGCCGGAAACCCAGCCCAGCGTGCTCGACCTGGCCGAGGAGAGCGTGCGCGCCCTGGGTATCCCGGTGGCCGCCTAAATGATTTCGCGTTGGCAGCCTGCGTTGCTGGATGTGGGTCAGGCAGGCGGCTGGGCCCTGGTTCACTGTCAGCAGCATTTTCTCTGTGACAGCAACGGTCTGCTGTTTCCTCGGGAATGGCTGAAGAAACAGGACCTGCCGATCTTGGTCGAGCACGGTGTCGGTCATTTCGACGGTGACGCCGTATACCTGCTGGAGCTGCAATATCCCGCGGATATGCCCGGTTGCGTTTGGCAAAGCCTTCGTCAGTTTATGTTGCAGGGTGATGCCGATACTTTCCGTATGCTCGGCTATACCACTCAGATTGGCACGTGGGCGCGCCAGCATCGTTTTTGTGGCAGCTGTGGCAGCGCCATGCTGGCTGTAACGGGCGAGCGCGCCATGCACTGTCCGGCCTGTGAGGTACGCCACTA
This sequence comes from Pseudomonas sp., assembly GCA_041592855.1. Lineage (GTDB taxonomy): Bacteria > Pseudomonadota > Gammaproteobacteria > Pseudomonadales > Pseudomonadaceae > Aquipseudomonas. The sequence continues at coordinate 3,469 of JBFHPI010000321.1, read as the reverse complement.
CCCGCGGCTGTCGCCGAGCATGATTGTGCTGGTGACGCGCGGCGACGAGGTGCTGCTGGCACGTTCGCCCCGTTTCGTGCCTGGGGTCTACAGCACCCTGGCCGGCTTCGTCGAGGCAGGGGAGTCGGTTGAGCAATGCGTGGCGCGCGAGGTGCGCGAGGAAGTGGGGATTGACGTCGGTCAGCTGCAGTACATCGGCAGCCAGGGCTGGCCGTTCCCTCATTCACTGATGCTGGGTTTTCACGCCGAGTACGCCTCGGGCGATATCGAGATGCAGGTCGATGAGATCGAAGACGCCCAATGGTTCAGTGTGCACCAGTTGCCACCCTTGCCGGCAGCACGCTCCATTGCCCGTTATCTGATCGATCTCTATGTGGCGCGTCGTCTGGGGTTGCCTGAGCCGACCCTGCATACTTAAATGCAATCCAGCGCCACTGCCCGCATCTGCCGCGCTTAAGCAAACCAGTGCTGCCAGGCCAGCCGGGCAGTCAGGGCCAGCACCACCAGAATAAACACTGGGCGAATAAACTTTGAGCCACCCTTGATGGCGGTTCGTGCACCGATAAAGGCGCCGGCCATCAAGGCCAACCCCATGCTGATACCCAGCACCCAGGCCACCTGGCCGCTGATGATAAACACCATCAGGGCGCACGCGTTGCTGACGAAGTTCATGCTGCGTGCCACGCCACTGGCGCGCAGCAGGTCCAGGGGGTAAAGCAGCAGGCTGCTGACTGTCCAGAAGGCGCCGGTACCAGGGCCGGCCACCCCATCGTAAAAGCCCAGGCCCAGGCTTTGCGGCCATTGCCTAAGGGTGGCAATGGGTTGCTCGGACGGGCCGCTTGTTTCTGGCGTTCGACCGAACAGCAGATACAGGCCGCAGGCGAATACCACGGCCGGCAGCATCTGGTTGAGCCAGGCCGATGGTAGCCACTGGGCCAGGGCGGCGCCAAGCAGGGCGCCGATGGCGGTACCTATCAGGGCGTTGCGCCATTGTTGCGGGGCAAACAGCTTGCGCCGATAAAAGGTGTAGCTGGCCGTGGCTGAACCAAAGGTGGCGCACAACTTGTTGGTGCCCAGCACCAGATGAGGTGGCAGACCGGCAGTGAGCAGGGCCGGAATGGTGAGCAAGCCACCGCCACCGGCAATGGCGTCGATAAAGCCTGCGGTAAAGGCCACCAGGGCCAGAATCAGCAGAATGCCGGGCTCGACACCGAGTTCAGGGAAAAAGGGCATAAAAAAGACGTCCTGTGTCTGATTGTGCGGTGCTTGTGCTGTTCGCGGACAGGGCTGCTGCGCATAATGCCGAGGTTTTCAGCAATAAGGAATTGACCCGATGCAGTACCAGGGGCTGGCGTGGGTGTTGGCGCTGTTGGGCGTGCTGATCTCATTGATCGCGGCACGTATTCTGTTTGATCGCCACTGGTTTCTCGGCTGGCTGCGGGGCACCTGCGGCTTGGCCTTTCTCGCCCTGGCCGGGCTGATTGCCTTAATGGCCTGGGACGTCGCCAGCTATCGAGCCCTGCCTCAGGACAAACCCCTGGCCACCCTGAGTTTCAAGGCCGATGGCGCCTATTACCGGGTCGAAGTGCTGCAGGGTGGCGAGGAGCGCAGCGTGTTGCTGGAAGGCGACCTGTGGCAGCTGGATGCGCGCTTTATGCAGTGGAAGGGGTTGGCACAGTTGATCGGTCTGCAGCCTGGCTATCGTTTGCAGAAGCTGTCTGGGCGCTTTCTGTCTATTGAGCAGCAGAATCTGGCGCAACGCACTCGCGCCGACTTGGCCCGCAGCCCCTATGGGGTCGATATATGGCGCTGGTTACGCCTGAGTCAGCGCGATCTGTTTATCTTCGATGCCCAGGCTGCGCGTGTGACCTACTTGCCGATTGCCGATGATGCGGTCTACAGCATCAGTCTGACGCCCACCGGTCTACTCGCCGAGCCGATGAACCAGGCCGCGCGGCAGGCCTTGCAGGATTGGCAGTAGCCATTTTCAACAGCCTGTTAGAACGAAAAAAGGGACCCGAAGGTCCCTTTTTGCTGGCTGCTCAGGCTTAGGAAAGGAACCCACCATCCACATTCAGCGCCACGCCTGTGGTGTAGCTGGACGCTTCACTGGCCAGGTAGAGCACGGCGCCGGCCATCTCGCTCGGGTCAGCCACGCGCTTGAGCGGGATGCGCTGCAGAGCCAGGTTGAGGATGGCGTCGTTCTTGGTCAGGGCCGAGGCGAACTTGGTGTCGGTCAGACCCGGCAGCAGGGCGTTGCAGCGGATGCCGAACTGTGCGCATTCCTTGGCGAAGACCTTGGTCATGCTGATCACCGCGGCCTTGGTCACCGAGTAGATGCCCTGGAACTCGCCCGGCGATACGCCGTTGATCGAAGCGACGTTGATGATGCTGCCGCCACCATTGGCTTTCATCAGCTTGCCGCCCTCGATGGACATAAAGTAGTAGCCGCGGATATTCACATCGACGGTCTTCTGGAAGGCACCCAGGTCGGTGTCCAGCACGTTGCAGAATTGCGGGTTGGTGGCGGCGTTGTTGACCAGAATATCCAGGCGACCGAATTTTTCCTTGATCTGCGCGAAGACATTGCCGATCTGCTCCATTTCACCGATATGGCAGGCGACGGCGGTAGCCTGGCCGCCGTCGGCGATGATGGCATCGGCGACCTTCTGGCAGTCGTCGATCTTGCGGCTTGAGACGATCACATGAGCGCCCTGCTGGGCCAGCAGTTTGGCGATGGCTTCCCCGATGCCACGGCTGGCACCGGAAACAAACGCGATCTTGCCGTCGAGGTCGAACAGTTGGGTCTTGGACATGGATTTTTCCTTTTATGGTAAGGCCTGTCCGGCCGTTTACAGCTGCGATTTGTTGATGACCTGCAGGCTCATCTGCTCCAGCAGCTTGTTCATCTGTACAAACTGGGCGAAGCGTTTGTCCTGGGTCTGACCGTGATAGAAGCGGTAGTAGATCTGCTGCACGATACCGGCCAGGCGAAACAGGCCATAGGTGTAGTAGAAGTCGATGCTTTTGATCTCGATGCCGGCGCGTTCGGCGTAATAGTCCACAAACTCTTGGCGAGTCAGCATGCCCGGGGCATTGCTCGGTTGACGCCGCATCAGTTGCACCGGCGCCGGGTCGGCCGCTTCGATCCAGTAGGCCAGGGTGTTGCCCAGGTCCATCAGCGGGTCGCCAATGGTGGTCAGCTCCCAGTCCAGCACGCCGATGATCTGGCTCGGGTTGTCCGGGTTGAGGATGACATTGTCGAAGCGGTAATCGTTATGCACGATAGCCGGTTTGTGATGGTCGGCGGGCATCTTGTCCCTGAGCCAGGCTTTTACCGGCTCCCACAGAGGCGCATCGGGGGTCAGCGCCTTGTCGTAGCGATCACTCCAGCCATTGATCTGGCGCTGTACATAGCCTTCCGGCTTGCCCAGGTCGCCCAGGCCGCAGGCCTGATAATCGACGTTGT
>JBFHPI010000320.1:0-4204 GCA_041592855.1 Pseudomonas sp. | reverse complement strand
GTCAGCATATAGTCCATGCCCACCTGAGCTGCCAGGCCCCAGGAGTCCTTTAGCGTGAGATTGGAGAAGGTGGCGGCTTTTGCTTCGCTGCTCAGGTCTTCATCAAAGAATGTGGTGTAGTTGATACCCAGGCCAACGGAGGGCTGGAAAGCCGAGCTGCTGTCCATCGGGTAGTAGATCGCGCTAAGAGTCGGAGGAAGGTGCTTGATATCGGCCAGCTTGCCACTCGGTACGAGGGTCTCAACAGTGCTGCCTTTGACGCCTACGGTATGGCTGAAAGGAGTGGCAGCTAGCAGCTCGATACCAATCTGACTGGTTACCATGTAGGCAAAGTTAAGGCCCAGCTGAGTGTCGCTATCCAGAGTGGCTTTGTTCCCGGCTAGCGGGCCTGTAGCGGCGGTGCTGATATTTCCACTGCTTTCGTTCGGTGCCACGGTGATTGCACCGGCACGCACGATAATATCGCCGGCCTGGTAAGCGTGGGCCATGGGCGCGGCAATGGCCAGGGCCAGCAGAGAAGCGGTGAAAACGGATTTACGCATGGTGCACTCCCATAGAGCATCGGTTCGTATTGGCTGAGCGCGATGTTAGGGCGGCGGAAAATATGGCTGTTGATCCAGCTCAATAAATTAGCTTGCTATCTATAGCGTCGTGCTCCTGCGAGTTGTCTGTGCGACTGCTGCAGCTGCTCTGCTACGGGCATTGAAGGGGCGGTGCGGCGTGCTGTCGCAGCGTCGGCATGGCAGGCCGGACGAGGGATCAATCCTGATGTTGCCTGCAACTGCTAATGCAGTTGATAATGCTTCTCTTTGAAATGCTCGTCCTAGGATCCTCTATGTTCCCTCTGCCCAAGCGCCTGCTGGCGGTGGCGCTGGCCCTGGTCAGTGCCCCCGTGATGGCGACCGTCCTTGATGCCGCTCTGGACGAAAGTCAGCGTCTGGCCGCCGAGGCCAAGGCTTCCCAAACCCGTATCGCGCAGCTGGATGATGCCAGCCGCGCCATGCTCGATGAGTACCGCCATGCGCTGCAGCAGGCCGAGGCCCTGCAGGGCTACAACACGCAACTGCGCGAGTTGGTGGCGGCGCAGCGCCAGGAGCTGGCGGGTTATCAGTCGCAGCTGGAGGGTATCGAACGTACCCAGGAAGCGGTGACCCCGCAGATGCGCCGCATGGTCGAGGTGCTCGGCGAGTTTATTGCGGCCGACCTGCCGTTCCTGCCCGACGAGCGTGGCGACCGCCTGGCTCAGTTGCAGGATCTGTTACCGCGGGCCGATGTCAGCCTGGCGGAGAAGTACCGGCGCATCCTCGAGGCCTACCAGGTGGAGAGCGAGTACGGTCGCACCCTCGAAGCCTGGCGTGGCGAATTGCCCGAGGCCGCGGGTGCGCGCAGCGTGGAGTTCCTCCGTCTCGGTCGGGTGATGCTTTATTACCAGACCCTGGATGGGCATGAGAGCGGTTGGTGGAACCCGCACAGTCGCACCTGGCAGATGCTTGATGGCAGCGCCCGGCGCCCCTTGCGCCAGGCCATTGCCATCGCCCGCCAGGAGCAGGCTCCGGCGTGGCTGGTGCTACCGGTCAAGACCCTGGCCAAGGAGTCCGCGCAATGACTCGCCAGATGATGACTGTGCTGGCCCTCAGCCTGTTGCCGATGTTGAGTGCCACGGCCGCCACCCTCAGCCCCGATCAGCTGCTGCAGCGGATCCGCAGCGAGCGCGCCGCCGAAGTCAGCGCCATGCAGACTCGCGAGCAGGCCTTTGTCGCCCAGCGCAGTGAGCGTGCCCAGCTGCTGGCCCAGGCCCGCGCCGAGCTGAATCGACAGCAAGCCGAGGCCGACCGCCTTAAGGCCGAGTTCCAGCGCCAGGAAACCCAGCTGGCCGAACAGGAAAAACTGCTGGCCCAGCGCGCCGGTCATCTGGGCGAGCTGTTTGCCGTGGTGCGCCAGAGTGCCGGCGATGTGGCCGGACAATGGCAGGACAGCCTGCTCAATGCCCAGTATCCGCAACGTCTGCAGCGTCTCGAGGCCCTGGCGCAAAGCCGCACCCTGCCGGCCGCCGTTGATCTGGAAGGGTACTGGATGCTGCTGCTGGAGGATCTGGCCGCCAGTGGGCGTATCGAACGCCTGCAGTTGCCGGTTGTTGCCGCCGATGGCACGCGCAGCGAGCAGAGCGTGCTGCGTGTGGGCACTTTCTCGGCCTTTGGCGAGCAGGCTCAGCTGCGCTATGACAGCGATGCCGGCGAGCTGCTGGCGCCGCCACGCCAACCCGGTGGCCTGGGTCAGGTGCGTGATTACCTGAACAGCCAGGCGGCTCTGGCCAGCCTGCCGCTGGACCCCACGCGGGGCACCCTGCTGGCGCAGCTGCAGCGGCAGCCGACCCTGTGGGATCGCCTGCAGCAGGGTGGCCTGGTGGGCTGGATTATCGTCGCCCTGGGGGCTCTGGGTCTGGCCCTGGCCGGTTGGCGCATGTGGTTGCTGACGCATATCGGTCGGGGCGTCGATGGGCAGATGCACGACCTTGCCCAACCCCGCGACGACAACCCGCTGGGGCGGGTCATCGGGGTGCTGGGGCCGCAGCCGCAACTGGCCGACCTGGAAACCCTGGAGCTGAAGCTGGACGAGGCGATCCTGCAGGAAACCCCGCCGCTGGAGAAGGGCCAGAGCCTGCTCAAACTGCTTGCCGCGGTCGCTCCTTTGCTGGGTCTGCTCGGCACCGTGACCGGCATGATTGTCACTTTCCAGGCCATTACCCAGGGCGGTGGGGGCGATTCGCGGCTGATGGCCGAGGGGATTTCCCAGGCCCTGGTGACCACGGTGCTGGGGCTGGTGGTGGCGATTCCGCTGCTGTTCCTGCATAGCCTGCTGGCCAGCCGGAGCAAGGCCCTGATCCAGCTGCTTGAGCAGCAGAGCGCCGGGTTGATTGCCCTGCACCTGTCGGGGAGCCCGCGACGTGACTGACGGCCTGGGTGTCTGGTTGAGTCTGCTCGACAGCGCCCATGCCCTGCTCGATTTTATGGGCGCCGGCGGGGTGGTGATGTGGGGCCTGGCCCTGCTCTGCGTGATGTTCTGGAGCCTGATGCTCGAGCGCTTCTGGTATGTGCGGCGGGTGTTTCCGCAGTGGGGGCGCGAGCGCCGCCGGGCCTGGCGGCAGATGTTGCAGAGCGAGCAGGGCAGCTGGTCGCGGGCGGTACGCAGTGCCTGGCTGGCCCAGGCCCGGCAGCAACTGCTCGGGCCGCTGCGCCTGGGCAAGACCCTGGTGGCCCTGTACCCGCTGCTGGGGCTGCTGGGCACGGTCAGCGGCATGGTCGCGGTATTCGATGTGCTGGCCCTGAATGGCACCGGCAACCCCCGTGGCATGGCCGCCGGCGTATGGCAGGCGACCCTGCCGACCATGGCCGGGATGGTTCTGGCCATCAGCGGATTATTCAGCCTGGCACGTCTCGAACGGGATGCGCGCCGGGCCCTTGAGCGGCTGGCCGACTAGCTGCGTCACGATTGAGAGCGCTGATTATGCGTATGCGTCGCCACCATCAGACCGAAGAAGACACCGGTATCGACCTCACACCGATGCTCGATGTGGTCTTTATCATGCTGATCTTCTTTATCGTCACCAGTTCCTTTGTCAAAGAGGCCGGGATCGAGGTGCAGCGCCCCCAGGCGCAAACCGCCAACCCGCAGGACAAGGGCAATATCCTGATTGCCGTGACGGCCGACGGCCAGGTGTGGATGGACAAGAAAGTGGTCGATGTGCGCAGCGTGCGTGCCCATGTCGAGCGCCTGCGCATGGATCAGCCCGAGGGTGCGGTCGTGGTGCAGGCTGATCAGGATGCGCGCACCGGCCTGGTGGTGCAGGTGATGGATCAGGCGCGCCTGGCCGGGGTGCATGATGTAGCCCTGGCCGCTGCCGCAGGGGCGCGCTGCTGCGCCTGCCTCTGGCCGTGCTCGGTGGCTGCCTGATGGCCCTGATGCTGTTCGGCTTGATGCTCTATATGGTGGCGCCGCCGCGTCCGCAGGTGGCCGACAAGCCTGTGGTGGTGGCCAACTTCGTGCGCCTGGATACCGACAGCAGCCAGGCGGCGACCCGTACCCGCCAGCAGGCGCCGCAACCGCCGCAAGCGCAGACGCCACCCACCCCACAGGCCGCCACACCGATGGTGGCCAGCCCCAGTGCCAGCCTGCCGGCCCTGGACCTGCCACTGCCCAGTCTGAG
>JBFHPI010000319.1:0-4221 GCA_041592855.1 Pseudomonas sp. | reverse complement strand
GCCGGTCTGGTCGGCAGCCAGGGACGTCAGGCCCTGGCCCGTTTTTCCAGCGCTTACCTGGAGGTCACCCCCCAGGTTGTCTATCGCAACGGCCAGCAACGCCCCAGCCGTCCAAGCGACCTGGTCGACAAGCGCATCCTGGTGCTCAAGGGCAGCAGCCATGCCGAGCAACTGCAGGCCCTGCAACAGCAGCTACCGGAGTTGAAGTTTGAAGAGTCCGCTGCCGTCGAGGTGGTGGACCTGCTACGCATGGTGGACGAGGGACAGATCGACCTGACCCTGGTGGACTCCAATGAGCTGGCGATGAACCAGGTGTATTTTCCCAATGTGCGTGTAGCCTTCGATCTGGGTGACGCCCAGCATCTGGGTTGGGCCGTGGCGCCGGGCGAGGACACTAGCCTGCTCGACGAAATCAATGCCTTTATCGCCCGCGCCCACGCCAATGGCACCTTGCAGCGTCTCAAGCAACGTTACTACGGTCATGTTGACGTACTGGGTTATGTGGGCGCCTACACCTTCGCCAAGCATCTGCAGCAGCGCCTGCCACGCTACGAAGCCTTCTTCCGCCAGGCCGCCCAAACCCATGGCGTGGACTGGCGCCTGCTGGCAGCCATGGGCTACCAGGAGTCCCTCTGGCAGCCTACTGCCACCTCCAAGACCGGCGTGCGCGGCCTGATGATGCTGACCCTGCGTACCGCCCAGGCCATGGGCGTGTCGGATCGACTTGACCCCAGACAAAGTATCGAAGGCGGCGCCAAATATATTGTCTGGGTAAAGAACCAGTTGCCAGACAGCATTCAGGAACCGGACCGCACCTGGTTCGCCCTGGCCGCCTACAACGTTGGTGGCGGTCACCTGGAGGATGCGCGCAAACTCACCGAGGCCGAGGGGCTGGACCCGAACAAGTGGCTGGATGTGCAGAAGATCCTGCCGCGCCTGGCGCAGAAGCAGTGGTACAGCAAAACCCGCTACGGCTATGCCCGGGGTGGTGAGCCGGTGCATTTCGTGCGCAACATCCGCCGCTATTACGACATCCTCACCTGGGTCACCCAACCGCAACTGGAAGGCACTCAGCTGGCCGACAGCAGCCTGCATGTACCGGGCATCGACAAACGTCAACCCGCAGAAAACCCGCCACTCTAGTCAGCGGGCCTGGCGCCGTGCCCGAAAAAAATCACTTAGCACCGCGCCGCACTCCTCCGCCAATACTCCGCCCTCTACCAGCACCCGATGGTTGAGAAAGGCCTGACTGAAGAAATCGCCACGACTGATCGCCACCCCGGCCTTGGGCTCGGTGGCGCCGTACACCACACGCTGGATACGGCTGTGCACGATCAGCCCAGCGCACATGCTGCAGGGCTCCAGGGTCACATACAGGGTACTGCCCGGCAGGCGGTAGTTATCCACGGCCTGGGCGGCGGCACGAATTGCCACCATCTCGGCATGGGCACTGGGGTCCGAGGTGGAGATCGGGCAGTTGAAGCCGCGCCCGATGATCTCGCCACCCTGCACCAGCACGGCGCCGACCGGCACCTCACCCAGGACGGCCCCCTCGCCAGCCAGCGCGAGGGCTTCACGCATAAAGTGCTGATCCTGGCTGCGATCGATTATCTGGGGCTGGCGCACGTTTAAACGACCTCGATAGATGCCATCAGACCGGTTTCCATATGGTCGATCACATGGCAGTGGAACATCCACACCCCGGGATTATCGGCGACCAGGGCCACCCGCGCACGCTCGTTCTTGCCCAGCAGGTAGGTGTCGGTGAAATACGGAATGATCTTCTTGCGATTGGAGTACAGCACCTTGAATGTCATGCCATGCAAATGGATCGGGTGCTGGTACTGGCTAAGGTTGCGCAGTTCGAAAATATAGCTCTTGCCCAGCTGCAAACGGGCAATCGGCCGATCGGCACAGGTCTTGTCATTGATATCCCAGGCCTGGCCATTGATCTGCCAGAAACTGTGCGCGGCGCCCTGCTCCAGGCCAACCGATACAGCCCCAGCCCACTCGAAGTTAAAGCGCAGGGTTTGTGCAGTCGCCAGATCCGGCTCGGCAATCGGATTGGCTGGAAGCGCTGGCGGCCAGTCACCCGCCACCCCGACACCGGGCTGCGCACGCAGGGTGGCCAGCCGCAGCGGCCCATTGCGTAGTGACAACTCAACGCCCGCCGCCGGCACCTTTAGCCCCAGGTCGATCCGCATGCCCGGCCCGAGCCAGTACTCCTCACCCAGCGGCCGTGGCTCGACCGGATTGCCATCCAGCGCATAAATGCGCGCCTCCGCGCCGGGCAGGTTAAGGCGATAGGTCAGGCTGTTATCCAGATTGATCAGACGCAGGCGCACCACCTGCCCAGCCGGCAACTCCAGGGTCGGTGCATGCTGGCCATTGACCGTACTCAGGCGTCCCGGCGTACCGCCCCGCGCCGCTTCGCGCGGCACACTGAAATCGGTAAATGCACCCTTTTCGTCGATATGCCAGCTTTTCAGGTTCAGCGTGTGCTCGTGCTTGAAACCACTGGGCTCGCGCTCCTCGACAATCAACGCCCCAACCAGGCCGCGACCCAATTGCTCGGCGCTGGCAATATGGGGGTGATACCAGAAGCTGCCCGCATCCGGACAGATAAAGTCATAGTCAAAGTACTCTCCTGGCAACACCGGCGCCTGGGACACATAGGGCACACCGTCCATGGCCAGCGGCAAGCGGATACCGTGCCAATGGATGGTGGTGGGCACATCCAGCTTATTAATGAAGCGCACGCGCAAGCGCTCACCCTGGCGGCAGCGCAACTCCATCCCCGGTGCCTGACCGCCATAGGCCCAGGCTGGCGTGCTATGGCCCGGCACCAACTCGATATCCAGCGGCGCGGCGATCAGCTCATAGTCGTGGGGCGTCACCTGCTGCGGACGACCCAACCAGTAGCGCATGCCACCAGCACCAAGACCGACAACGCCAAGACCAGCCAGGCCGACCAGCATTTGTCTGCGGGTAAAGGACATAGGGATTCCCGTAGCCCGGATGCAATCCGGGAAGATATCAGCCTGGATTTAATCCGGACTAGTAATTGCAATATCTTCTCATTTAAGCGACTGGACTGACGACCGCGAGAAGCGGACAGGATGCCGCAGCAGAAACGACAAGGGCAGCCTTCGCTGCCCTTGTCGATCACATCACTCCCACTCGATGGTGGCAGGCGGCTTGCTCGACACGTCGTAGGTCACGCGGGAGATGCCTTCGATCTCGTTGATGATGCGGTTGCTGACTTTCTCCAGCAGCTCGTAAGGCAGATGCGCCCAGCGTGCGGTCATAAAGTCGATGGTTTCCACCGCGCGCAGCGCCACGACCCAGGCGTAGCGGCGACCATCGCCGACCACACCCACCGACTTGACCGGCTGGAACACCACAAAGGCCTGGCTGGTCTTGTGGTACCAGTCGAAGTTGCGCAGCTCCTCGATAAAGATATGGTCAGCCTGACGCAGCAGGTCGGCGTATTCCTTCTTCACCTCACCGAGGATGCGCACGCCCAGGCCAGGGCCCGGGAAGGGGTGACGGTAGACCATGTCATAGGGCAGGCCCAGCTCCAGGCCGATACGGCGCACTTCGTCCTTGAACAGTTCGCGCAACGGCTCGACCAGCTTGAGGTTCATTTCCTCGGGCAGGCCGCCAACATTGTGGTGCGACTTGATCACATGAGCCTTGCCGGTCTTGGCCCCGGCCGACTCGATCACGTCCGGGTAGATGGTGCCCTGGGCAAGAAACTGAATATTTTCCAGCTTGCTGGCTTCGGCATCGAACACGTCGATAAAGGTACGACCGATGATCTTGCGCTTCTTCTCCGGATCGGCTTCGCCGGCCAGGTTGCCGAGGAATTGCTCCTCGGCATTGGCGCGAATCACCTTGACCCCCATGTTCTCGGCGAACATGGCCATCACCTGCTCACCTTCGTGCAGGCGCAGCAGGCCATTGTCGACGAACACGCAGGTCAGCTGATCACCGATGGCCTTGTGCAACAGGGCGGCGACCACCGAGGAATCGACGCCACCGGACAGGCCCAGCAGCACATTGGCATCGCCCACCTGAGCGCGTACCTGGGCAATGGCGTCCTCGACGATATTGGCCGGGGTCCACAGCGCCTCACAGCCGGCGATTTCCAGCACGAAGCGCGAAAGAATGCGCCCGCCCTGCTTGGTGTGAGTCACTTCCGGGTGGAACTGCACGCCG
>JBFHPI010000318.1:0-4241 GCA_041592855.1 Pseudomonas sp. | reverse complement strand
GTCGGCCGACAGGGTGGTCTTGCCGGTGCCGGACAGGCCGAAGAACAGGGTGACATCCCCGTCCTCACCGATGTTGGCGGCGCAGTGCATCGGCAGCACATCGGCTTCCGGCAGCAGGAAATTCTGCACGCTGAACATGGCCTTCTTCATTTCACCGGCGTAGCGCATGCCAGCGATCAGCACCTTCTTGGCGGCGAAATTGATGATCACGCAACCATCGGAGTTGGTGCCGTCACGCTCAGGCACGCATTCGAAGTTGGCAACGTTGAGAATCTGCCATTCGCTCTTGCCGGCCGGGTTGTACTGCTCGGGCTCGATAAACAGGCAACGACCGAACAGGTTCTGCCAGGCGGTGGCGGTGGTCATCTTCACCGGCAGGTAGTGGGCCTCGGCGGAACCTACATGAACGTGGGAAACGAAGTGTCCCTGAGCCTTGTTGAACGCCTCGACGCGATCCCACAGGGCGTCGAACTTGTCGGCCGGGAACGGACGGTTGATCGCACCCCAGGCGATTTTGGCCTCGGTGCTGGGCTCCTGCACGATAAAGCGATCAGCTGGCGAACGGCCGGTGCGCTGGCCGGTACGAACAACCAGCGAGCCATTGGCCGCCAGTTCGCCTTCGCCGCGACGGAGGGCCTCTTCAACCAGTTGAGCGGCGCTGATGTCGGTATACACGGCAGTGTTGGCTTGCGTCATGTGGGTCCCCGTCGGCCCAGCGGCCGAGTCTTCCGAACGTTTTGTAGTAGAGAACAGAGCACTACTACAGCGAAAAAAGTGCGCCGGATTATGCCAGAAAAAGCCGGCTGCGGGTGCAGCCTCTGATCAGAACAAATCCGGCCCTGGTGCGACCATTTGCCTCAGCAGCGGTCAATGACCGGCGTTGCATGGGCTCTAATTGGCTTGCAAACACTGGCTCAGTGGCGCGTATCCGCCGGTTCCTGGCTACCGCCCCCGGCAAACAGCTGGGCGATATCGGCGGCGTCGAAGGCGTAGCGCTCGTTGCAGAACTGGCAGTCGATCTCCACCTGGCCGCCGTGTTCCTGCACCAGCGCCTCGGCATCGGCCTGGCCCAGGCTGATCAGGGCACGGCTGGAGCGCTCGCGCGAGCAACTGCAGCGGAACTGCAATGCGCGCGGTTCGAACAGGCGCAGTGCTTCCTGATGGTAGAGGCGGTGCAACAGGGTTTCGTTGTCCAGGCCCAGCAATTCTTCCAACTGCAGGGTATCGGCCAGGGTCACTGCATGCTGCCAGCTGGCCTCACGCTCTTCTGGCTCCTTCAGGCGATCGGCGGGCAGTTGCTGGAGCAACAGACCACGGGCGCGCAGGCCATCGGCAGCCAGCCAGAAACGGGTCGGCAGCTGTTCGGAGGTGGCGAAGTAGTCGGTCAGGCTATCGGCCAGGGTGGCGCCGCTGAGCTCGACGATACCCTGGTAGCGCTGGCCGCTTTTCGGATCGACGGTCATGGCCAGCACACCATCGGGCATCAACTCACGCAGGCCGGCGGCGGGGCCGATTTGCTCGGCCTGGTAGCGGGCGATGCCGCGCACCTCGCCATCGCTGGAGCACTCAACCATCAGCAGGGGCACGGCGCCGCTGGAGCTGGCCTGGAGCACCAGCAGGCCGTCGAATTTCAGCGTACCGACCAGCAGGGAGGCGGCGGCCAGCAGCTCGCCGAGCAACTGGGCCACCGGCTGTGGGTAGTCGTGCTTGGCCAGCACATGGCGGTAGCTGTCGCTCAAACCGACCATCTCACCGCGGATATCGCTGTCATCGAACAAGAAGCGCTGGGAAAAATCAGGCATGCCACGTTCACTGAATCTGATTCGGCCGGCGATTTTAGCGGCAAACACGCCGCCAACCTAGCACCTCTTATCTATGGCCCAGGCAGGCAAAAGCTATCACCCCTCCAGGGAAGCATGCCGAGTCGACAAACGGACGCTTATGGCTTTGCATTGCTCGGAACGACTCCCTACCATTCGCGCCCACGAAAACAGTCATTTCCGACAGGGAACTAAGGTCAATGTCCACTCCATTGCTCAACACCCAGTGGCGCCTCGGCGCCCTGCTGGCCTGCCATATCGTTGCTCTGCTGTTGCTCGCCAGTTGGCTGTGGCAGCCAACCCGCAGCCTGTGGGATCAGTTCGATCTGCAGCTGTTCGCCCTGCTCAATGAGCCGGTGCACGCCGCCGGTCTGTGGGCCAAGACCTGGGCCATTGGCAGCATGCGCCCGGTGGACCTCGGCGTCGGCGTGCTGATGCTGGCGGTGATGCTCAAGGCCGACTTCGTTTTCACCGGACCCCAGGTGCGCAAGGCGCTGTTCGCCTTCGTCATCGCCTTGCTGGTCATGCTGCTGTTTCGCGTAGGGTTTGCCGACCTGGTCAAGCTGATGGACTGGCAGCGCCCCAGTGCGTCCCTGGTGGTGGAAGGCGCCGCGCGCCTGACCGAACTGTTCCCGGGTTGGGAAGAGCGCTGGGATATGAAGGACAGTGCCAGCCGCAGCTTTCCTGGCGACCATGCCTCCGTGCTGCTGATCTGGGCCATGTTTATGAGCTTCTTCGCCCGTACCTGGCGCCTGCTGCTGATCTGGGTGATGGCGCTGGTCTTTATGCTGCCGCGCCTGGTGGCCGGTGCCCACTGGGGCTCGGATGCCCTGGTTGGAGGTGTGTTCCTCGCCCTGCTGGGCCTGGCCTGGAGCTGCTTCACGCCCTGCGCTTACAAGGCCAGCGCCTGGCTGGAGAAAGTCACCCTGCCACTGACCCGTGAGCTGGCCAGGCTGCCACTGCTGGGGCGGCTAAGCGTGATCAGCGGGCGCTGAGCCCCCTCGCCAATACGGCTTGCGACTACTCCGCCCAGGTGATCAGCCGGAAACCCCGGCCTCACTGAGAGGCTGCAGCCGAGAGACAAGGGCGGACATGCCGATGGTGGGTCCGCCGCACGCGGCCTATTACTCGTCGACCCAGGGATGGCGCAGGCCGCCATCCTGCTGATCGGTGAACTGCTGCAGCTGGCGGCGCTGTTTCTTGCTCGGCTTGCCGTCGGTCTGCAGCCCCAGGGCGCCGGCCTTGCGCTGCAACGCAGCCTGCTCGCGGCGCTGCACGCTTTCCGGGGTTTCGGCATACAGCAGCTGGGCCTCGGGAGCCCCTCGGCGCACCGCAGACAGCGCCAGCACCACCACGGTGCGCTCATCAAAACCGCTGCGGATCACATACTCGTCTCCCAGCCGGGGCTCCTTGCCGGGTTTGCAGCGCTCGCCGCGGTGATGCACCTTGCCCCCCTCGATGGCCGCCTTGGCCAGGGCGCGGGTCTTGTAGAAACGCGCCGCCCATAGCCATTTGTCCAGGCGTACCCTGTCGTCGTCTTTATCTTTCATCCGCCATCCGCTGCTCTGTGCAATTGCAGCTATTTTGCCTGATGCAGTTGTCATAAGGGCCAACTAGAATGCCCGGCAAATCAGGGGAAGCCCAGTGTGAAAAGCTTCGACCAACTGGCCGTGATCGGCCTGCGTGAATGGATCAACCTGCCACAGCTGGGGGTTATCGGCCTGCGCGCCAAAATCGACACCGGCGCCAGCACCTCCAGCCTGCATGCCAGTGACATCCAGCCATTCGAGCGCGACGGCCAACCCTGGGTGCGCTTTACCGCCCATATCGGCACCCTGGTGCAGCGCCGCCACCGCTGCGAGGCGCCACTGCTCTCGGTAAAGAAGATCAAGAGCTCCAATGGCCAGGCGCAGTCGCGCTATGTGATCCGCACCCTGCTCACCCTGGGTGAGCGCGAGTGGCCGGTGGACTTTACCCTGACCTGCCGCAAGACCATGCGCTACCGCCTGCTGCTGGGGGCCAAGGCCCTGGTCGACGGCCAGCTGCTGGTCAACCCGGCACTGACCTATGTACAGAACAAACCCACCCTTGCAGACCCCTCTGGTGCCCAATGAAGATCGCCGTGCTGTCGCGCAACCCGCGCCTGTATTCCACCCGTCGCCTGGTCGAGGCCGGCCAGCAGCGCGGTCATGAGATGGTGGTAATCGACACCCTGCGCGCCTATATGAACATCGCCAGCCACAAGCCGCAGATCCACTACCGGGGCAAACCGCTGGAAGGCTTTGACGCGGTGATCCCGCGCATCGGCGCCTCGGTGACCTTCTATGGCTGCGCGGTGCTGCGCCAGTTCGAGATGATGGGGGTGTTCCCGCTCAACGAGTCGGTGGCCATCGCCCGTTCCCGCGACAAGCTGCGCTCGTT
>JBFHPI010000317.1:0-4258 GCA_041592855.1 Pseudomonas sp. | reverse complement strand
GGCAAACAGGGCTTCCATCAATGCACCTCCTTGGTGGCGTCGTCCTGGGTCAGCTTGCCCAGGTTGGCCAGAATCAGCAGCGTGGCCCCGACCACTGTCAGGTACACCCCCAGATCGAACAACATGGCACTGGCCAGCTCAATCTCGCCCACCAGCGGGATATTGAAATGACCGAAGGTGCTGGTCAGGAAGGGGTAGCCAAACAACCAGCTGGCCAGCCCCGTACAGCCGGCAATCAGCACCCCGGCTCCGGCCAGTTGGTGATAGTTGAGGGCCAGGCGCGAGCGTGTCCACTGCACGCCATTGGCCACGTACTGCAGGATCAGGGCGATGGCGGTGATCAGCCCGGCGATAAAGCCGCCGCCCGGCAGGTTGTGCCCGCGCAGGAAGATAAATACCGAGATCAGCAGCGCCAGGGGCAGCAGCAGACGCGACAGAGTGGCCAGGATCAGCGGATGACGATCGCGCGCCCAGGCATGACCATCGGCATCCAGGGTCGGTTGGCGCAGGTGCAACCCAGCGAGCAGGGCATAAATGCCCATGCCGGCGATGGCCAGCACGCTGATTTCACCCAGGGTATCGAAGCCACGGAAATCCACCAGGATCACATTGACCACGTTGGTGCCACCGCCACCGGACACACTGTTGGCGATAAAGAAGTCACCGATGCTCTGGTAGGGACGGGTCAGCACCGCATAGACCAGCAGCGCCACCAGGGTGCCAAAGCCACCGGCCAGGACGAAATCGCGCAGGCCACGCAGGCTGCTGGATTCCCCCGGCGTGGTGGCCGGCAGGAAGAACAGGGCCAGCATCAGCAGCACCATGGTCACCATTTCCACCGACAGCTGGGTCAGGGCCAGGTCTGGTGCGGAGAAACGCACGAAGGCCAGGGCCACCAGCAGGCCGACCACGCTGAGCATCAGCAGGGCCACCAGGCGACGGCGGTGGAATACCACGGTAATCAGCGCCGACAGGGCCAGCATGCCCATGCTCAAACCGGTGACGACATCCACCGGGCTCAGCGCCTGGGGCCCCTGCAGGCTGGACAATGGCCCCAGCGCCACCGTCACCACCGCCAGCGAAGCCAGCAGAATCAGCGCCAGATAGCGTTGCAGCGAGCCATTCTCCAGCACGCCCGTCATCCAGTCCGCGGCCCTCACCACCTGCTGCACGGCATTCTCGAACACCAGTTTGGCGTCCAGTTGCGGCAACCCGGCGTACCAGCGGAACAACGGCTGACGGCAGGCATAGACCAGAATGCCGCCGATCAGGGCAATCACACTCATCAGCAGCGGCAGATTAAAACCATGCCAGATCGCCAGGCTGTACTCCGGCAGCTCCCCACCCAGGGTAGCGCTGGCCGCCACCGCCAGCAGCGGCGCCACGGTATAGGCCGGCAACATGCCCACCAGCAGACAGAGGAACACCAGCACCTCCACCGGCACCTTCATATAACGCGGCGGCTCATGGGGCGGGTAATGGGGCAGGTTGACCGGCTCGCCGTTAAAGAACACGTCATGGATAAAGCGTAACGAATAGGCGACCGAAAACACCCCGGCCAGGGTTGCCCCCGCCGGTATCACCCAGCTGAAACTGCCCAGCAAGTGCTGGTTGAGGGTTTCGGTAAAGAACATCTCCTTGCTCAGGAAGCCATTGAGCAAGGGCACCCCGGCCATGGCCGAAGCAGCCACCATGGCCAACAATGCCGTGTGTGGCATGTACTTCCACATGCCATTGATACGCCGCATATCGCGGCTACCGGTTTCATGGTCGATGATTCCCGCCGCCATAAACAGCGAGGCCTTGAAGGTGGCGTGGTTGATGATATGAAACACCGCCGCCACCGCCGCCAGGCGCGTATCCAAACCAAACAGCAGGGTAATCAGGCCCAGGTGACTGATGGTCGAGTAAGCCAGCAGTCCCTTGAGGTCATGCTGGAACAGGGCCATACCCGCCCCCACCAGCAAGGTGGTCAGACCGGTGATGCTGACCAGGTAGAACCACCATTCGCTGCCGGCCAGCGCCGGGTACAGGCGGGCCAGCAAAAACACCCCGGCCTTGACCATGGTAGCCGAGTGCAGGTACGCGGAAACAGGTGTGGGCGCCGCCATGGCGTGGGGCAACCAGAAGTGAAAAGGAAACTGCGCCGACTTGGTGAAAATGCCCAGCAGCACCAGGATCAGGGCCAGGGGATAGAGCTCATGGGCGCGGATGGCATAACCGGCGGCCAACACCTGGGACAGCTCGAAGCTGCCGGCGATATGACCGAGCAACAACACCCCGGCCAGCAGCGCCAGGCCACCGCCACCGGTAATGGCCAGGGCCATGCGTGCGCCCTTGCGCGCGTCGGAGCGACTATTCCAGAAGCTGATCAGCAGGAAGGACGAGAGACTGGTCAGCTCCCAGAACATCAGCATCAGCAGCAGGTTTTCCGACAGCACCACCCCCAGCATGGCGCCCATAAACAACAGCAGGAAGGCATAGAAACGCCCCGCCGGCTCGCTCTTGCTCAGGTAATAACGGGCGTAGAGGATGACCAGCAGGCCGATACCAAGAATCAGCAGGGCAAACAGGAAGCCCAGGCCGTCCAAACGCAGGCTGAGGTTGAGGCCCAACTCCGGCAACCAGTTGTACTTGCTCAGCAACACATCACCGGCGAACACCGCTGTGCGCTGTTGCAACAGCAGGATCAGGGCAAGCAGCGGCGCTACAGCCGCCGCCGCGGCACAAGCCGAACGGCCCAGGCGCTCGGCCAGCAACGGCAGAATCACCCCAAGGAATGGCAAAGCGATGATCAGCGCAAGCGCCATAGATAAAACCCCTTGTGCGCGCCCTGCCGTCATCCGGCCCCGGCGTATTGCTATCCAAACTGATCAGGCCGTGGTTCAGGCCACTCGCTCAACCCCAGCATCGGGCACGGAGCAAGGACCCGGTCCAAGCGGATGTGGATTATCCATATCTATCAACAAGCTGTCATGGATAGAAACATTCAGAAAGGCAGAAAACCCGGAGCAGAAGCACCAGACGCCTGAATTCTAGCCAATAAAAAGCCGGGCCAGCATAGCTGGCCCGGCCATCTGCGTTCACTCAATGGGAAACGCGACTGGTGCCACTCACGGTCAGGATGCGAACCCGCTGGCCGACGCGGAAAATCTGGTTCGGCTCCACTTCCTGTACATAGGCACGCAGGCTGCCATCATCCTCGCGTACGGTGATCTCAACACCCTGAGTACGAGTCAGCCCCTCTTCGGCAGCCGCCCCCAGCATGCCACCGGCGACCGCGCCAATCACGGCCATGACCGCGCTGCCACGACCACCGCCTACGGAACTGCCACCGATACCGCCAATTACCGCACCGGCGCCGGCGCCGATGGGTGTCTTGGTGCCTTCGATCTGCACCGGGCGCAACGCCTCGATGGTGCCCATGCGTACGGTCTGCACGGTACGGGCTTCGGCGCGAGAATAGGTGTCGCCGGTCAGTTTCGATGCGCACCCCGTCAATGCCAGCAGGCTTGCCAGCATTGCCGTCGTCATCATCATTGTCTTACGCATCCTGAAACCTCCATGGAGAATATGCTCAGTCATTAGACAGCAGCCAGGCGTAAAGTGTCATGGGCAAATATGCAGCAAAACTTTACCTGCTGTCCTGCCGGCTGCCCAGACACCGAGGCGCGACATCACGCCCTCTTTTGCAAGGGTTCGGCCCGGATTATGGTTGGCCACCCGGCCCCCCATACAAGTATTTTCGAGGTTCTCCATGGACTATCTGATCGTCGCACTGACCACCCTGGCCGGGCTGTACTTTCACTGGTGGCTGTATGTGCGCATCAGGCAGTGGATGGCCCGCGACCTGGCCCTGTCCCTGGCCGGGGACGACACGGGTAAGCGCGGCTATATGCTCGAAAGCCTGCAACAGGCACAAAGCGCCCGCCTCAGGGGCAAGGCCCTGCTGACCCACCTGGAAGACGCGGCGCAGCGTTATCCTGGCAATTAATACGTCTGTGGCGTGATGCCTCGCATCAACCGCCATCAGCAGCACAGACTTGATGACCAGCCCAGCTTCAACGATCCCCAGCGCAGACAATAACTCAGGGCGCCAGTCGCTCACGCAACCAGGCATCCCCCTGCAGACGGTAGTTCAGGCGATCATGCAGGCGGCTGGCGCGGCCCTGCCAGAATTCAATGCGCTCGGGCAGCAGGCGATAACCGCCCCAGTGCGGCGGACAATGGGGGGCACGGTCGAGAAAGCGCCGCTCGG
>JBFHPI010000316.1:0-4268 GCA_041592855.1 Pseudomonas sp. | reverse complement strand
TCATCTTTGAAGCGGAACAGTGGCGCCAGGGGGCCGAAGGTTTCCTCGCGGGCCACCGCCATCTCCGCAGTCACGCCGCTGACGATGGTGGGCTCGAAGAAGTTGCCACCCAGGCTGTTGCCACCGGCCAGCAGGGTCGCACCCTTTTCCAGGGCGTCATGC
This sequence comes from Pseudomonas sp., assembly GCA_041592855.1. Taxonomy (GTDB): domain Bacteria; phylum Pseudomonadota; class Gammaproteobacteria; order Pseudomonadales; family Pseudomonadaceae; genus Aquipseudomonas. The sequence goes on along the minus strand of JBFHPI010000316.1, from coordinate 4,106 downwards.
AGATGGCGCTGCACCTTGGCCACGGCCTCGGCATTGATCAGCGGGCCGGTGGTGATGCCCTCGTGCATGCCGTTGCCAACCTTGAGTTTGGCCACCGCCGCCTGCAGTTTTTCGGCAAAGGCGTCATACACGCCGTCCTGCACATACAGGCGGTTGGCGCATACGCAGGTCTGCCCGGCGTTGCGGTATTTGGAGATGATCGCCCCCTCCACTGCCGCATCCAGATCGGCATCGTCAAAGACGATAAAGGGCGCGTTGCCGCCCAGCTCCAGGGACAGTTTCTTCAGGCTCGGCGCGCATTGCTGCATCAGCTTGATGCCGACGCCCGTGGAGCCGGTAAAGCTCAGCTTGCGCACGATGGGGTTGTCGCACAGCTCGCCGCCCACCTCGCGGCTGGCGTCCACGTCCGCCGGGATCACGCTGAGCAGCCCCGCAGGAATCCCCGCGCGCTCGGCCAGTGCGGCCAGGGCCAGGGCCGAGAACGGCGTCTGCGGCGCCGGCTTGAGCACCATGGCGCAACCCACGGCCAGGGCCGGGCCGGCCTTGCGGGTGATCATGGCGCTGGGGAAGTTCCACGGGGTGATGGCGGCGGTGACGCCGACGGCTTCCTTCTGCACCAGAATGCGCTTGTCCGTGGCGTGGCCGGGGATCACGTCGCCATAGGCGCGCTTGGCTTCCTCGGCGAACCACTCGATAAAGGAGGCGGCATAGGCGATTTCGCCACGGGCTTCGGCCAGGGGCTTGCCCTGCTCGGCAGTCATGATCCGCGCCAGGTCTTCCTGGTTGGCCATGATCAGGCTGAACCACTGGCGCAGGCGGTTGGCCCGCTCCTTGGCAGTCAGGGCGCGCCAGGCTGGCTGGGCAGCCTGGGCCGCTTCGATGGCGCGACGGGTTTCCGCGCGGCCCATATTCGGCACGCTGCCGATCAGCTCGTCGGTGGCCGGATTGCGTATCTCGGTGCGCGCGCCGCTGTCGGCCTCGCACCACTGGCCGTTCACATAGGCCTGCTGGCGCAGCAGGCTGGGATCATTCAATTGCAGGCTCATGGGGCTCTCTTGTTCTGGGTGGTTCAGGACGGCTGCTGGGTGCGCAGCTTCTCGCTACGGCCGCGCAGCCATTCCAGGGTCAGCAGCAGGAGGATGGAGAAGCCGATCAGCAGGGTCGCCGCCGCAGCGATGGTCGGTGACAGGTTTTCGCGGATGCCGCTGAACATCTGCCGCGGCAAGGTGGTCTGCTCGGGGCCGGCAAGGAACAGGGTCACCACCACTTCATCAAAAGAAGTGGCGAAGGCGAACAGCGCACCGCTGATCACCCCGGGCGCAATGAGCGGCAGGGTCACCCGGCGAAACGCGGTCAGCGGCGAGGCCCCAAGGCTGGCGGCGGCGCGCACCAGGTTGTAGTTGAAGCCCTGCAAGGTCGCCGACACTGTGATGATGACGAAAGGCACACCGAGCACCGCATGCACCAGGATCAGCGACAGGTAGCTGTTGCCCAACCCCAGCGGCGCGAAGAACAGGTAACTGGCCACGCCGACGATGACCACCGGCACCACCATGGGCGAGATCAGCAGGCTCATCACCAGGGCCTTGCCACGGAACTCGCCGCGAGTCAGACCGATGGCCGCCAGGGTGCCGAAGACCATGGCCAGAGCGGTGGCGGCCGGGGCGATGATCAGGCTGTTTTTCAGCGAGCGCATCCAGTCGGCGGACATAAAGAAGTCTTCATACCAGCGCAGGGAAAAGCCCTGCAGCGGGTAGACCAGAAAGCTGCCGGAGTTGAACGACAGTGGAATGATCACCAGCACCGGCAGGATCAGAAACAGCAGCACCAGCGCGCAAAGGGTGCGCAGGCTGTAATGCCAGATACGTTCGATGGGCGACATATAAGGGCTGAGCATAAAAGGCTTACTCCACGTGGTCTTTAAGCGCCCCTCTCGCGAGGGAGAGGGGCATCAGTTACCTGCGGTGCAGGCTGTTCTAGGCCAAGCGCAATTTGCTCGCGCCGACCAGCCAGCTGTACACCACATAGAGCACCAGGGTGGCGGCCAGCAGCAGGCCGCCAAGGGCGGTGGCCATGCCCCAGTTGATCGAGCTGTTGGTGTAGAAGGCGACGAAGTAGCTGATCATCTGATCGTTGGGGCTGCCCAGCAGCGCCGGGGTGATGTAGTAGCCAATCGACAGGATAAACACCAACAGGCAGCCGGCGCCGACCCCGGCCAGGGTCTGCGGGAAGTACACCCGCCAGAAGCTGGCAAACGGATGACAGCCCAGGGACACGGCGGCGCGCATATAGGTCGGCGAGATGCCCTTCATCACGCTGTAGATCGGCAGGATCATAAACGGCAGCATGATATGGACCATGGCGATATAGACGCCGCTGCGGTTGAACACCAGCTGCATGGGCTCATCGATGATGCCGACGGACATCAGCGCGCCGTTGATCAGGCCACCGGACTGCAGCAGCACGATCCAGGCCGCCACCCGCACCAGGATCGAGGTCCAGAACGGCAGCAGCACCAGGATCATCAGCAGGTTGCTTTGCCGGGTCGGCAGGTTGGCCAGCAGGTAGGCCAGGGGGTAGGCCAGCACCAGGCAGATGGCGGTGATCACCAGGCTCATCCAGAAGGTACGTACAAAAATATCCAGGTAAATGGCCTGATCAGGCGTGGCAGCGGCCAACTCGCCGAGGTCGTCGATACGATGATCCAGGGCGGCCAGCAGGTAGTAGGGGGTGATGCTGCTGGTGTTGCGGCGGATCACCTGCCAGTAGGCCGGGTCACCCCAGCGCTCGTCCAGCTGCTCCAGGGCGACTTTGTAGGACGCCGGCTCGCTGGCAAACGGCAGCTTGCGCGCGGTGCTGTTGAGCAGGCTGCGGAAACCGGCCTGTTCCATGTTCAGGCGCTTGGACAGATCACCCAGGGCGCGTTGCTGGCGTGCTTCGTTGATCTCCAGGGCCATGGCGCGATAGACCGCCTCATCGGGCAGGCCGCGACCGTCCCAGGCCTCGATGGCCTCCACGGTCTGCGGCAGGCTGCTGACCACCTCGGGGTTGTCCACGCTGCGCCACAACAGCGCCACGATGGGCACGATAAAGGTCAGCAGGAGGAAAACCACCAGCGGCAGAATCAGCGCCTTGGATTTGAGGCGATTGACGCGCTCGGCGCGGGCCAGCTTCTGCTTGAGGCTGGGGCCGGGAACAGCGTTATCGGTGGCGGACAGGACACTGGCCATGAACAACTCCGCAGGCAGATGCCGCTGGGTGCGGCTTGGAATTAGGGTCGCGCTGTCCGTACCGACACGGACACCGGGCAACGCGATGGGTAAAGCGTGCGGCTGCGGGCACACTGGCCCGCAGCAGCCAGGGCTTAGCGAGCGGCCCAGGCGTTAAAGCGCTGTTCCAGCTGCTCGCCGTAGTCGGCCCAGAACACCACGTCGATGGCCACCTGATCCTTGATGTTTTCCGGGGTGGTGGGCATCACGTTGAGGCGCTCGGGGGCCAGCAGGTCGATGGCCTGCTTGCGCGCCGGGCCGTAGGCGATGTTCTCGGCGAACACTTTCTGCGCCTCGGGCTGCACGGAGAAGGCGATAAACTGCTTGGCCAGGTCCTGGTTCTTCGCCCCGGTGGGGATGGCCCAGGAGTCGAAGTCATAGATGCCGCCGTTCCACACCACCTGCAGGTTGCTCTCGGCCTGCACGGCAGCGATGCGACCGTTGTAGGCCGAGCTCATCACCACGTCGCCGGAGGCCAGGTACTGCGGCGGCTGGGCGCCGGCTTCCCACCACTGGATATGCGGCTTGAGCTCATCGAGCTTGCGGAAGGCACGGTCCACGCCCTCACGGGTGGCCAGCACTTCGTAGACTTCGGTCGGTGCCACACCATCGGCCATCAGGGCAAATTCCAGGGTGTACTTGGCGCCCTTGCGCAGGCCGCGCTTGCCGGGGAATTTCTCCACGTCCCAGAAATCGGCCCAGCCCTGGGGTGCGGATTTGACCTTGGCCGGGTTATAGGCCAGCGCGGTGGACCAGACAAATGTGCCCACGCCGCATTCCGTGACAGCGGCAGGGATGTAGACGCCCTCTGGCGCCACCCGCTGCCAGTCGATGGGC
>JBFHPI010000315.1:0-4319 GCA_041592855.1 Pseudomonas sp. | reverse complement strand
GCCAGCGTGAAGAGCGCTATATGCACCTGCTGGGTGAAGAAACCGACCTGCACAGCCTGCTGGCCAGCAGACCTGCAGCCCGCAGTGACAGCGCCAATGCCAGCGAAGAACGCCTGCAGGCCCTGGAAGCGCGCATTGCCGAACTGGAGGCGCGGCTGGGCAAGCTGGAAGAGGCCCTGGGCTAAACAACCATTGGCGCCCTGTCTGTTAGCGCTTTAACCTTATGCGCTAATAGCTTGCCTCAAGGCCGACCCATGACCACCCCGCTGCCACCCTGTGACGCCCTGCTGCTCAGCAACCAGCTGTGCTTCGCCCTGCACTCCACCTCCCTGCAGATGACCAAGGCCTACAAGCCGCTGCTGCAGGCCCTGGGCCTGACCTACCCGCAGTACCTGGCCATGCTGGTGCTGTGGGAGGGCGACGGCATTACCGTCAGCGAACTCAGCGCGCGCCTGCTCACCGACCCCGGCTCGGTCACGCCCCTGCTCAAGCGCCTGGAAGGCGAAGGCCTGCTGCAGCGTGTGCGCAGCAGCAGCGATGAGCGGGTGGTGCAACTGTTCCTCACCGAGCAGGGCCGCGCCCTGCACCAGCAGGCCCAGACCATCCCTGCCTGCATTCTGGAAAAAAGCGGCCTAAGCCTGGAGCGCCTCGCCGAACTGCGTGAAAGCCTGATCGCCGTGCGCCAGCAACTTGCTGGCTCCTAGACACGCCCGCTACGCAGCCACATCCGCAACGCCTCACGTCGCACAACGCTAACCCCAAGCACCTCTGCAGCACCCATGGCTGCAGCTTATATCCGGCAGAGCCTGGCCTTATAAGTAAAGAATCCAAGAATTAACTTGCGCGCAAAATATATGCGCACTACATTTACCCTCGCCAACTTGATTAGCGCGCAAATATTTGCCTCACAACCTAAAAGAGAGAGAACGCCATGTCCCTTGAAAAAGTGCTGTACCGCGCCTACGCCGAAGCCACCGGTGGTCGTGATGGCCGCGCCATCTCCTCCGATGGCGTGCTGGATGTCGCCCTGAGCACCCCCAAGGAGCTGGGCGGTGCCGGCGGCCAGGGCAGCAACCCCGAGCAGCTGTTCGCCGCCGGTTACGCCGCCTGCTTTATCGGCGCCATGAAGGTGGTGGCGGCCAAGACCCAGGTACAGTTGCCTGCCGACCTGTCCATTGAAGGCGTGGTGGGTATCGGCCCGATCCCCAATGGCTTTGGTATCGAAGTGGAACTGCGCATCAGCCTGCCCGGCATGGAGCGCAGCAGCGCCGAGCAACTGATCGAGCGCGCCCACGGTGTTTGCCCCTACTCCAATGCCACCCGCGGCAATATCGACGTGACCCTGACCCTGCTCGACTAAGACCCTGCCTGCGATCGGCTGCGCTTCGGTCCTACTGCGTTAGAAACAGGCTCGGCAAGCCGCTTGCGGCTAACGCACTTCAGTGCGGCCCCGAAGGGGCGAGTGCAACGAGTAATGCTCATGTACAACAGTACACTCCGCCTCCTCGCCTATTTCTGCCTTGTAGGTCTCTAGCTCGCGAGATCGTAAGCACGCTCTTTGAGCATCTATACACGACAAGGCCCCGCCACTGTTGCCAGTGACGGGGCCTTGGTCTGTCCAGGTGCGCATGGCGCACCCTACAAGGTGCCTGCTGTGTAGGGTGCGCCGTGCGCACCATCGGTATCAGGCCTGGCTATGCAGCTGCTCCAGGGTCAGATCCAGGCACAGGCGCGCCTTGCTCACCAGCTCGTCGATCTCCGCCTTGCTGATCACCAAGGGCGGGGCAATGATCATGGTGTCGCCCACGGCGCGCATAACCAGGCCGTTGTTGAAGCAGTGACCACGGCAGATCATGCCGGCGCCTTTGCCGTCATAGCGGGCGCGGCTGGCCTTGTCCTTGACCAGTTCGATGGCGCCAAGCATGCCGACACCGCGCACCTCGCCCACCAGCGGGTGATCGGCCAGGGTCGCCAGACGTTCCTGCAGGTAGGGGCCGGTTTCCTCGCGCACCCGCTCGATGATCTTCTCGTCGCGCAGGATGCGGATATTTTCCAGAGCCACGGCCGCCGCCACCGGGTGACCGGAGTAGGTAAAGCCGTGGTTGAAGTCGCCGGCCTGGCTGATCACCTCGAACACCTTGTCGCTGACCACCAGGCCGCCCATGGGCACATAGCCGCTGGTCAGGCCCTTGGCGATGGTCATCAGGTCCGGAGTGTTGCCATAGTAGTCGCTGCCGAACCATTCACCGGTACGGCCAAAGCCGCAGATCACTTCGTCAGCTACGAACAGAATGTCGTACTTGGCAAGGATCTCGCGCACCTTCGGCCAGTAGGTCTTCGGCGGCACGATCACGCCACCGGCGCCCTGGATCGGCTCAGCGATAAAGGCGGCGACCTTGTCCACGCCCACTTCGAGGATCTTCGCTTCCAGCTGCTCGGCGGCCCAGATACCGAACGCGTCCGGGCTCATGTCGCCGCCCTCGCCGAACCAGTAAGGCTGCGGGATATGCACGATGCCCGGCAGCGTGCCGCTCTGGGCATGCATGCCGGCCATACCACCCAGCGCCGCGCCAGCCACGGTGGAACCGTGGTAGCCATTGATGCGACCGATGATCACCTGCTTCTCGGGCTGGCCCTTGGTCGCCCAGTAGTGGCGCACCAGGCGCAACATGGTGTCGTTGCCTTCCGAACCCGAACCGGTGAAGAACACATGGTTCAGGCCCTTGGGTGCGATCTCGGCGATCACCTTGGCCAGCTCCAGCACGGGCGGATGGGCGGTCATAAAGAAGGTGTTGTAGAACGGCAGCTCCTTCATCTGCTTGCTGGCGGCTTCGGCCAGTTCATGGCGGCCGTAACCGATGGCGGCACACCAGAGGCCGGCCATGCCGTCGAGAATCTTGTTGCCCTCGCTGTCCCAGACATACACGCCGTCACCCTTGACGATAATGCGCGGGCCAACATCGCTGAGCTGCTGATAATCGCTAAAGGGCGCCAGGTGGTGGTCACGGCTCAAGGCCTGCCATTGTGCGGTTTGTGGGTTTTTCATAGCGCCTCCTTATAGATACCAGCGGTATTCGCGCGGGTTGATTTCATTCAAAAAGGCCAGGTGATCCTGACGTTTGTTCTCGCAATAGACCATGACGAATTCCTCGCCCAGGCCCGCATTGACCGCTTCGCTGGCGCGCATGCGGCGCACGGCTTCGAGCATATCCTTGGGGAAATCAACGCCGCTTTGACGGTCGTCATTCAAAGGTGCGATTGGCTCGCGGCGCGCCTCCAGGCCCTGTTCAATACTGACCAAGAGTGCGGCCAACACCAGATAGGGGTTGGCGTCGGCGCCGGGCAGGCGGAATTCCAGGCGCAGGTTGCGCTCATCGGACTCGGGGATGCGCACGCAGGCATCGCGGTCCTCATAGCCCCAGCTGGCCTTGCTCGCCGAGTTGACCATGGCGCCAAAGCGGCGGTAGCTGTTGTGGTTGGGCGCGTAGATCGGCATCAGCTGCGGCAACAGCTCCAGGCAGCCGGCCACGGCGTGGCGCAGCGGTTGCTGCTGCTCCCTGGCCAGCAGGTTCTGCCCGTCCTGGTCATACAGGCTGACGTGGATATGCATGCCGCTACCCGGGTATTGCAGGTAGGGCTTGGCCATAAAGCTGGCGCGATGACCATGCTTGAGGGCCACACCACGGGTACTGCGGCAGAACAGCGCCGACCAGTCGGCGGCCTGCAGCGGGTCCTCGCAATGGGCGAAGTTGATCTCGAACTGGCCCGGGCCGAGCTCCGCGGTAATCACCGTGGCCTCGATGCCCTGCTCGCGGGCGGTCTCGGTCATATCGTCGAGCACCTGGCCAAAGCGCGACAGGCGCTCGATATGCATATTCGGCTGATCGTCGGCATCGCCGCTCAGGGCGTCGCGGGGGAACTGCGGCAGGCCGTCCTTGAGCGCCTTGTCGAAAAGGTAGAACTCCAGCTCGAAGGCCACCACCGGGCGGATGCCCTTGCGCGCCAGGCGCTCCACCACCCGCGCCAGCACCTCGCGCGGCTCGAACTCGATGGGCGCCGCGGTGCCGTCGGAGCTGATCAGCATCTGCCCCAGGGGCTGCTTCTCCCAGTTGACGTACTTGAGGGTGCCGGGAATGAGCCGGCGCGGCGCATCCGGGTCGCCGTCGTGGAAGCAATACTCGCCGATCTCATAGAGGCCGCCCTGGGCGCCGAGCAGCACGCAGTTCTGCGGCAGTTTGAGGGCGCTGCCGGCAGCGACCTTTTCCAGCATCTCGATGGGGTAGCGCTTGCCGTAGAAATGCCCGGGAATGTCCAGGCAG
>JBFHPI010000314.1:0-4323 GCA_041592855.1 Pseudomonas sp. | reverse complement strand
GAAGTGCCGGGTAGGGCCAGCAAATGGTGATCCGCATCCAGGTCGGTCAGTTCCAGCTCAGTCACTATACTGTTCTTAGTAGTAGCCATTTAATGGCATCGAAGGGGGTTTGAGATGCGTCATTTTCTGCGCCATCCCAGTGATATGCCGGTGGAGCTGGTGGTGCGCAAGCAACCGCCCATCCCCAAGCAGCACCTGAACAATATCAGCCTCGGGGGTGTGGCATGCAACTCCAAGCGCGGCTTCCGCCGCGGGACGGCGGTGGAGTTGCGCATCCCGGTGTTTGGTGAGCATGCCCGCTACCCTGGCGTGGTGGCCTGGTGCCACAAGCAGGAGGATGAGTTCCTGGTGGGCATCGCCTTTGTCGACGAGGACACCCTGTTTCGCGCCCGCATGGTCGAGCAGGTCTGCCAGATCGAACATTACCGCCATCAGCGCGAGCAGGAACTGGGCTGCAGCCTGTCGGTGGAGACGGTCGCCCAGGAATGGATCGCCCAGCATGCGGCAGAATTTTCCCAGGCACGCTTGAGCTGAGCGTCGTTAAAAGCGCTTTTGCATAGCCTGGGGCCGGTTCGCGAGTTCGCCAATAGACGCGCGCTAATAAGCCGGTAGACGTTATGCCCATTGTTCCGCCGGCCCTTACGCGCTAAGGTTCGGCTTCCCCGTTGTGCTCATATTGCTGTGCTCCGCCACACGGGGTTCGCTGGGGGCCGGCACCCGTGACCTGATGACTCTGAAAGATGAATAGCACGATGGCTGATTTACCGATTGATGACCTGAACGTTGCCTCCAACGAAACCCTGATCACCCCGGCCCAGCTCAAGCGCGAGATTCCGCTGACCGACGCGGCCCTGCGCACCGTGGCCAGTGGCCGCGAGGTGATCCGCAATATCCTCGATGGCAAGGACCATCGCTTGTTCGTCGTGGTGGGCCCGTGCTCGATCCATGATATCAAGGCCGCCCACGAGTATGCCGAACGCCTCAAGGCCCTGGCCGCCGAACTGTCGGACAGCCTCTATCTGGTCATGCGCGTGTATTTCGAGAAGCCGCGCACCACGGTGGGCTGGAAAGGCCTGATCAACGACCCCTTTATGGATGACTCGTTCAAGATCCAGGACGGTCTGCATATCGGTCGCCAATTGCTGCGCGACCTAGCAGAAATGGGCCTGCCCACCGCCACCGAGGCCCTGGACCCGATCTCCCCACAGTACCTGCAGGATTTGATCAGCTGGTCGGCCATCGGCGCGCGCACCACCGAATCCCAGACCCACCGCGAGATGGCCTCGGGCCTGTCGTCGGCGGTCGGCTTCAAGAATGGTACCGATGGCGGTCTGACCGTGGCCATCAATGCCCTGCAGTCGGTGTCCAGTCCGCACCGTTTCCTCGGCATCAACCAGGAAGGTGGGGTCTCCATCGTCACCACCAAGGGCAACGCCTATGGCCATGTGGTGCTGCGCGGCGGCAACGGCAAGCCGAACTACGACTCGGTCAGCGTTGCCATTTGTGAGCAGGAACTGACAAAAGCCGGCATCCGCCCGAACATCATGGTTGACTGCAGCCACGCCAATTCCAACAAGGACCCGGCCCTGCAGCCGCTGGTGATGGACAACGTGGCCAACCAGATTCTCGAAGGCAACCAGTCCATCGTTGGTCTGATGGTGGAGAGCCACCTGGGTTGGGGCAACCAGTCTATTCCCAAGGACTTGAGCCAGCTCAAGTACGGCGTCTCCATCACCGATGCCTGCATCGACTGGGACACCACCGAGAAAACCCTGCGCGGCATGCACGCCAAGCTCAAGGATGTGCTGCCCAAGCGCCAGCGCGGCTGATTGCGGCGGCTGTAACAAAAGCGGGCTTATGCGTTATGCATAAGCCCGTTTTTTTTGTGATCGCCACCCGTGGCGCTATGTAGGGTGCGCTGGGCGCACCAGGAACCCTCTATCAAGATCGGTGCACATGGCGCACCCTACAGGTTGTGCGCTGCGCGCCGCGATACCATCACTCAAGCGTCCCGCTTGCCCCAGTTAAGAATCGCCAGGGTCAGCAGGCCTGCGACAATCCCCCAGAACGCTGATCCCACCGAGAGCAGGGCCATGCCCGAGGCGGTGACCAGAAAGGTGATCAGCGCCGCTTCGCGCTCCTTGGGCTGGCTCATGGCCTGGGTCAGGCCGCCGATGATCGAGGCGAACAGCGCCAGGGCGGCAATGGACAGGATCAGCGCCTTGGGCAGGGCGGCGAACAGCGCGGCCAGGGTGGCGCCGAAGAGCCCGGCGATGCCGTAGAAGACACCGCACCAGACGGCGGCGGTGTAGCGCTTGTGCGGGTCTTCATGGGCCTCGGGGCCGGCGCAGATTGCGGCGCTGATGGCGGCCATATGGATGCCGTGGCTGCCAAAGGGGGCCAGCAGAATAGAAGCCAGGCCGGTCGTGGTCAGCAGTGGACTGGCGGGTACGTCATAGCCGTTGGCGCGCAGCACGGCCATACCCGGCAGGTTCTGCGAGGCCATGGCGACGATAAACAGCGGAATGCCGATGCTGATGGCTGCAGCCAGGGAGAAGCTCGGCGTGGTCCACTCCGGCACGGCCAGTTGCAGCTCGAAATGTTCGAAATTGAGCAGGCCGAAAATCCCGGCCAGCAGGCTGCCGACAACCAGCGCGGCGAGCACCGCATAGCGCGGCCACAGGCGCTTGCCCAGCAGGTAGGCGAGCAGCATGGCCACCACCAGCACCGGCTGCTGTTCGGCGGCGCCGCAGATCTCCAGGCCGATCTTGAACAGCACCCCGGCCAGCAGGGCGGCGGCAATGGAGGCGGGGATACGCCGCATCAGGCGGTCGAAGGTGCCGGTCAGACCGATCAGCACGATCAGCGCCGAGGCGAAGATATAGGCGCCGATGGCCTCACCATAGGGCACTCCGGGCAGGCTGGTGATCAGCAGGGCGGCGCCGGGGGTCGACCAGGCGATCATGATCGGTGCGCGGTAGCGCAGCGACAAGCCGATGCAGCACAGCGCCATGCCGATCGACAGGGCCCAGATCCACGAGGAAATCTGCCCACTGGAGAGGCCGGCGGCCTGGCCGGCCTGGAACATCAGCACCAGGGAGCTGGTGTAGCCGGTGAGCATGGCAATAAAACCGGCCACTACCGCCGAGGTGGAGGTATCTGCCAGTGGCCGTAAACGGGGTTGAGACAGGTCGTGCATCAGAGCAGTCCGGTGTCGGCGAAGATGGGATAGAGCGAGGCCACCAGCAGCAGGGCCATGCCGATATTAAACAGCCGCAGTGCGCGGGCATTGCTCAGCCAGTTGCGCAGCAGGCTGCCGGCCATGGTCCACAGGCCGACACTGGGGCAGTTGACCAGGGCAAACAGCGCCGCGATCAGCAGCACATTGACCACAAAGTTGTCCTGCGGCGTATAGGTGGTGATGGCGCCGATTGCCATGATCCAGGCCTTGGGGTTGACCCATTGAAAAGCCGCCGCCTGGAGGAAGGTAAAAGGCTTGCCCACCGGCTGCTCACCACTTTGCGGTGCACCGGCATGGGCGATCTTCCAGGCCAGATAGAGCAGGTAGGCGGCGCCCAGGTAGCGTAGCAGGCTGTGCAAGAGCGGCACCTGCTCGAACAACTGGCCCAGGCCCAGGCCGACCGCGGCCACCAGCAGCATAAAGCCCAGGCTGATGCCGAACATATGGGGCAGGCTGCGGCGCAGGCCGAAATTCACCCCGCTGGCCAGCAGCATCATATTGTTCGGTCCCGGCGTGACCGAGGTGACAAAGGCAAAGGCGATAAAGGCGATCAGCAGTTCTAGGGTCATGGCGGTAGCACTCATGGACAGTGCTGATCAGCCTAAGGGGCGCGGAGCAGGGCGTCGCCGTACAGCGAGGTGGGCAATGGTCGTAACAGTTTTAAAGTATTTTTAGAAAAGACCGGTACAGTTTTGCTGAGATAGCGGTACAGCAGGTAACCCGGATGCAATCCAGGCTACTGCCTGCGGGGTCTTGAGCGTCCGGCCAGCGCCTGGTTGACCTTAAGCCAGCCCTGCACCGCCTCTTCACCCACTTCGGCAAAGGCCCGCTGCAGCAGCTTGGCCTGTTCGCGGCGCAGGGCCTGTTCCAGTTTGGCGCCCTCGCTGGTAAAGCCGAGCAGGCGTTTGCGTTTGTCGTCCTCGGCCGCAAGGCTTTGCACCAGATCCATTTCCAGCAACTGGCGCAGCGGCGTATTGAGTGCCTGCTTGCTGACCCCCAGATAGCCCAACAGCTCCTTGATGCTTAAACCGGGGTACTTGGCGATAAAGAACAGGATTCGGTGGTGTACGCGCGACAGGCCG
>JBFHPI010000313.1:0-4330 GCA_041592855.1 Pseudomonas sp. | reverse complement strand
GTTGCAGCCGCAATCGAGCAGGCCCTGGATCAGCTGCTGGGCCAGCTCCGGGCCGGACAGGCGGCCGTCACGGCCCACGGCCACGTTCGGTTCGCCCTGGGCCAGGCTCTGCGAGCCAATGGCACGGCCCAGCCAGTAAGCGGTTTCTGAGTTCAGGCAGGCACCGATAACACCGCGAATGTCATAGGCGCGGAAGATTTCTTCGGGCAGTTTGGGTGGCATGGCTGCGGCTGGCGCGGCGGGTGTCTCGTCCAGGCCGAGCAGATCGGCATCCTCGTCGAGGATGTCGATATCGAGAATATCGGTGTCCTGAAACAGCGGCTCGACCAGAGGTTCGCTCGCGGTTGTGGGGGCTGCCATGCTGGGGCTGGTTTTTGGTGGGGCTTCGCCATTGCTGCTGACAGTGGGCGCGGCGCGGCGCGGCAGGCGGGCCAGGGTCTGGGCCAGGCTGTCAAGGATGGGTAGGCGCAGGCTAAAAGACTTGACGGCCTTGCCGGAGGCCAGCTCTTGCACCAACTGCGCCAGTTGCAGAACGTCCGCATGCAGGCGCTTGTGCAGATTGTTGTGCAGCAGCAACAGGCCTAGAAGGCCGCCCAGGAGAGTCAGCAAACCGGCCAGGGCCAGCCAGACAGGGGCCACCAGGGGGGCGCTCAGGGCTGGCCCCGGGCTGAAACTGAAGCTCCAGTTAGGGTTGCCGCTGGGGAAACTCTGTGCCTCGCCACCCGGCTGGCCGCGCTGCGCCAGCAGTTGCGCCGGGGCGTTGGCGAACTGCTGGCGTAGCTGGATCTGTCCGACATCGCCGGGTAGCGTGGGCAGTGTGGCCAGCAGGCGATTCAGGTCGACGGCCAGCAACAGGGTGCCCTGAACCGGGCCGCTATCGCCTGCTCGAAGCGGCGCAGCGCTATAGACCAGCCAGCGCTCGCCCACCTTGAAGGCCTCCGGGGCAGGGTTCTGGCCGCTTTCAACCCGGCGCAGCAGGTCCAGGGCGGCGAAGTTCATGGGGGCCGCGCGGCTCATATCCTGGCTGGCCTGACTACGCAGGTTGAGGTGGGCATCGACCACCCCATGCCAGTAGCCGAGGCTGCGTTCGGCGATGTGTACCTGAGCGCGATCGCCACTCTGTAGGGCCTGCAGCAACGCGGGGTTGCCCGCTGCGCTCTGGGTATCCGCCGCCAGCTGCTGGAGGGCCTGCTGCAGCGCGGCAGCCTGACCGCCGCCCCAGGCCAGGCTGAGCCTGCTGAACTGCTGTTGCTGGGCGCTGTTGAGCGGGCCGAACCAGAGCAGGGCAGCGGCCACAGCCAGGCCGCCGAGGATCGCCAGCAGGCCAGGGGCCAGTGCATTAAGAATGGAGCTGGAGCGAGTGTTGTTATTCTGCGCGGGTGTCTCGACTGTCGCGTCCTTGGCGGTGCGCTTGAAGAGTTTCATGCAGCGTCGTCCCCTTAGTATTTGTCCCGAAGCCAGATAAGCCTAACTCAGTGGCTGCCGGAGTGGCCGAAGCCACCGGCGCCGCGCTGGCTCTCGTCGAACTGGTCGACCAGCTCGAAGTGCGCCTGTACCACCGGCACCAGCACCAACTGGGCAATCCGTTCGCCGATGGCGATGTTGAAGGCGCTCAGCCCGCGATTCCAGCAAGACACCATGAGTTCGCCCTGATAGTCCGAGTCGATCAGGCCGACCAGGTTGCCCAGCACGATGCCGTGCTTATGACCCAGGCCCGAGCGTGGCAGGATCATGGCGGCCAGGCCGGGATCGCCGATATAGATCGACAGGCCAGTGGGGATCAGCAGGGTCTGTCCCGGTTCAAGTGTCACGGCTTCCTTGAGCATGGCGCGCAGGTCGAGGCCGGCCGAACCTGGCGTGGCGTATTGCGGGAGGGGGAATTCGCTGCCCAGGCGTGGGTCGAGGATCTTGGCTTGTAAGGCGTGCATGGCGGACTCGTTCTTATATATAAGGGGTTTCAGGCGCGAGGCAGATGGGCGGCGATAAAGTCGATCAGCTGGCGGGCGATCTTGCTCTTGCTGGTCTGGCCGAAGCTGTTCTGACGCAGTTCGCGATCGATGATGGTGATGGCGTTCTCCTCGCTGTTGAAGCCGATGCTGGGGTTGGCCACATCATTGGCGACGATCAGGTCGAGGTTCTTGTCACGCAGCTTGCGTGCGGCGTATTCCAGCAGGTTCTCGGTTTCGGCGGCGAAGCCGACACTGAACGGGCGGTCACTGCGGCTGGCCAGGGTGGCGAGGATATCCGGGTTGCGCACCATTTGCAGGAGTAGCCCGTCGCCGCTGGACGGGTCTTTCTTCAGCTTGTGTTGCGCCACCACTTCCGGGCGGTAGTCGGCCACCGCAGCAGCGGCAATCAGCACATCGCAGGGCATCGCCGCTTCGCAGGCAGCCAGCATATCGCGCGCACTGGTGACGTCGATGCGCTCGACCCGCTGCGGGGTCGACAGGTGCACCGGACCGCTGACCAGGGTCACCTTGGCGCCGGCCTCGGCGGCCGCCTCGGCCAGGGCAAAGCCCATCTTGCCGGAGCTGTGGTTGGTGATGTAGCGCACCGGGTCGATATTTTCCTGGGTCGGGCCGGCGGTGATCAGCACATGCAGGCCACTCAGAGCCTGGCCCTGGAAGCAGTCAGCGGCGCACTGGGCCAGTTGTTCGGCCTCCAGCATGCGCCCCGGGCCGACATCGCCACAGGCCTGCTCGCCGGCCGCTGGGCCGAACAGCTTGAAGCCGCGCTGACTGAGCAGTTGCGCATTGGCCTGGGTGGCCGCATCGCGCCACATGGCCTGGTTCATCGCCGGCGCCAGGGCCACGGGGGCGTCGGTGGCCAGCACCAGGGTGGTCAGCAGGTCATCGGCCACGCCCTGGGCCAGGCGTGCCATCAGATCGGCGGTGGTGGGCGCGATCAGCACCAGATCGGCCCATCGGGCCAGTTCGATATGACCCATGGCGGCCTCGGCGGCGGGGTCGAGCAGGTCCAGACCCACCGGGTTGCCGGACAGGGCCTGCAGCGTCAGCGGGGTGATAAATTCACGGCCGCCCTGGGTCATCACCACGCGCACCTCGGCCCCATGATCCTTGAGGCGGCGTACCAACTCGGCGCTCTTGTAGGCAGCAATGCCGCCTCCCACCCCAACGATGATGCGTTTGCGATAAAGCCGCTGCATAGGCCTGCCTTTTATAGAGATGAATGTGCGCCGCGGTGCTGGCGCCTCCCCAGGCCGGGCACCGCGCAAAAGTTGGGCTACGATAGCACAGAGGTCGCGTTGGAGCAGCGGCCCGGGACGCCTGACCGCCAGGGCTGGCAGGCAGCATGAGTGGACAGGGAGGTGCCATGAGTATTCGAGATTGGCCGGCGGCGGAAAGACCGCGGGAGAAGCTGCTGAGTCAGGGAGCGGGCAGCCTGACCGATGCCGAGTTGCTGGCGATCTTTCTGCGTACCGGGGTGGCCGGGCAGAGTGCAGTGGACCTGGCGCGTCACCTGCTGGGCGATTTCGGCGGGTTGCGCGCTTTGCTGCAGGCCGATCTGCCATCGTTCAGCCAGCGCCTGGGACTGGGCCCGGCCAAGTTTGCCCAGTTGCAGGCCGTGCTGGAAATGGCGCGGCGGCATCTGGCCGAGCAACTCAGGCGCGATTCGGCCCTGGAAAGCCCGCAGGCCGTGCGTGACTACCTCAAGGCGCAATTGCGCCATGAGCCCCATGAGGTGTTCGGCTGCCTGTTTCTCGATGCCAAGCATCGGGTGCTGGCCTTCGAGGCGCTGTTTCACGGCAGTATCGACAGCGCCAGCGTCTATCCGCGGCAGGTGGTCAAGCGAGCCCTGGCCCATAACGCAGCAGCGCTGATCCTGACTCATAACCATCCTTCCGGGGTAGCCGAGCCAAGCCAGGCTGATCGGGTGCTGACCCGTCGGCTGAAGGAAGCGCTGGAGCTGATCGATGTGCGGGTGCTCGATCACTTTATCGTCGGTGAGGGCGAGCCCTTGTCCATGGCCGAATATGGCTGGCTATAGGGTGACGCGGGGCGACGAATGGTCAGTGTGCCGGCGCACCCGTTGAGCCGGCACCAGGCACATCCTGCCGGGCAACTGCCGGTGTTTAAAAAACACACTCGGCCTTGTTGCTGTGAGGGCTTTCTGGTATAAAGCAGCGCTCTTTTGTAGGGGCCCGGTTCTTGCGCTTTCAGGTACGGCCGGTAAGACCCTCGAGATACGCGGCGCAAAGCGCCAATGACATTGAGTTTAAGCGGCCAACCCATGCCGGGTTGGGCATGTGGTTTAGAGGGCTGAGGCATGTCGAGAGTCTGTCAAGTGACCGGTAAGGGTCCGGTTACCG
>JBFHPI010000312.1:0-4349 GCA_041592855.1 Pseudomonas sp. | reverse complement strand
ATCCAGGCTGCCCGCATCCCCTCCTCGACTAGAGGCGGGCAATGCTTGCCCAGCCCCTGAATCAGTGCGCTGGCCGCATCGAACAACGCGTTGCTCCAGAACGTTCGCAGTAGCCGCAAGGGCGCCATGACATGCGCCAGTCGACCGCCCTCGCCCACCTGTTCCAGGCACAACCAGGCCATGCAATCGGCCATGCCGAGCAACTGCGCCTCGACCCTTGGTGCAGGGTTGCGCCAGCCACGGGGAAAACCACTGCCGCCAAGGTGTTCGTGCTGGTCGAGAATGGCTTCGGCGCTCACCGGATCGAGGCTACGCCGAATGATTTCACGGCTGATCACCGGAAAGGACTCGAACTGATGCTGTTGTTCGCAGCTGTCCTGCACCTCGTGCAGCATCAACTCGGCCGGCAGATGCAGCAGCCCGAGGTTGCGGGCCAGGGCGGCGACGAACAACCCGGACGGGGACAGACCTCGCAGATTGCCGGCCCTGAGCAGGGCCTGAACCAGCAGGGCACCGAACAGGGTGCGCCGGAATCGGGCCGGGGAAACCCCTTGCAGCACCGTCAGCCGCTGACAGAGCAGTGGGTGGCGCTCCAGCGTCGAACAGAGCTCGGCCAGCGGTAGCCCGCTCAGCAGGGCACCAGCATCGCCCTGCTCTGCCGCCAGCTCGGTAAAGGCCGCGGCCAGTTGGCTGGCGTCCAGCTGGCCGCCGATACCGATGCTGTCGCCCAGGGGTTTGAGCAACTTCTGCATGGCCAGCTTGGTCAGGGCACCTGGGTCCAACTGACTGCCCCGAGCCAGCAGCTTGAGCCCCTGGGCATTGCAGATATCCTCCTGGGCGGTGACCTGATAAGCCGAACCGAGGCTGGCGAGATGGCTGGCATAAGCGTCCATGCGCTGGGACTCCACACGAAGATTTACAAACGAGGGATCCACTCACTCTAGCAGGCTATGGAAAAGACGATATGCCAGGACTGTATTGCCAACTCATCTTTGCGGCTTAACCGCCATACCCGCAAGTGACTGGCGCCACAGCGGCAATCCGGCCTGGCTATTTAGCGCGCCTTGTACGGTTTTATAACGGCACCAGATCTGACCGCATTGCCTCGACGCGCTCAGGCACTTGCCGGCACAGCCGGATAAGGCCTGCGCCCCAGCCTTCTCAATGAGCCCTGACAGCAGGCTGACGGCCGAGCAGCAGGCCGGTGAAGATCAGCCCCGCGCCGAGCCAGTGATAGCCCTGCAAACCCTCGCCCAGCAGCAGCCAGCCGAGGATGGCGGTAAACACCGGCATCAGGTAGTTGGACAGTGCCGCCTTGGCCGCGCCCACCACCCGCACGCCATGGTTCCAGGCCAGATAGGCCAGCAGCGAGGCAAACACCGCCGTATAACCGATGGCCGCCAGGTTGCCCGGGCTGGCGACAAAGTGCGCCCCCTGGCTCAGCTCATACAGATAGAACGGCAGGATCAGCGGCACCCCCAGCAGCATCAACACACCGAGCAGGGCCAGGGCCGGGATCGGCAGCAGGTACGGGGCCCAGCGGCGCAGCAGCAGGGAATACAGGGCCCAGTCCGCCACCGCCAGGAGCATGATCAGATCACCGGGATTAAAGGCCAGGCCGGTAAAGCTGGCCCAGCTGCCCTGGCTGATCAGCACCAGCAGCCCCACAGCGGCTACGGCCAACCCCCACCAGGCGCGCCGCGCTGGCCACTCCCCCAGGAGCAGGCCGGCGCCGATAAAAGTCATCAGCGGCAGGCAGGTGTTGACCAGGGTGATATTGATCGCCGCGGTGCTCTGGGCGGCACTGTACAGCAGGCTGTTATAGGCGGCGATGCCGAGGCCCGCCAACACCAGCAGGCGCCAGCCGGCGGCGCGCAGCTCAGCGCGATGGCGCAGCAGCGGGCCGATGACAAAGGGCAACAGCAGCAGCAAAGCCAGAAGCCAGCGCCAGAACGACAGGGCAAAAGGTGGAATTTCCCCGGCAAAGGCCCGCGCCACCAGGGCATTGCCCGACCAGCAGAGGGTGGCCAGCAGCAGCCCGGCCACCGCCAGGCGCGGCGATAAGGTCATGGCTGGCCCCATGGGACCGCTGGCAGGCAAGGCTGCGGCAGATGATTCACGTAACGGCTCCCTGTGTTAATGGGTCGGTGACGGGTAGGGTGCGCCGTGCGCACCAACCTAGGAGCCTGTCGGGCTTGACCGTTCGTAGCGAGGGAAAGCTCGGTTTGAGTCAGTTTTGTTGGTCTTTCGAGGCGAATAGCGAGCTATTTAACGAGAAAGAGCAGCAAAAATGGCCAAATCCGGCTTTTCCGCAGTAGAACAGTGTTAAGTCCGACAGGCTCCTAGCCTCCCGTACCGTGCCACTCAATCAAATAGCGGACAGACCATCACCAGAGCATCTTCGCGCCCGCCCACCGCCGGGTAGTAGTCACGGCGCCGACCCACTTCATTGAAGCCGTAGCGCTCATAGAGGCGATAGGCGCTCTGGTTGCTGGCACGGACCTCCAGAAAGCATTCCTTGGCGCCCCGGCGCTGGGCATGCTGCATCAGATGCTCGAGCAGCTTGAGCCCCAGGCCACGGCCCTGGCTCTCCACCTTGACGGTGATATTAAGCAGGTGGGCTTCATCCAGAATCATCTGGATCACGCCGTGGCCGACCTGCTGCTGGCCTTCGAACATCAGCCAACAATCGTAGGATTTCAGACCATCCGTGAAGATCCCGCGAGTCCAGGGGTGGCTGAAGGCGGCGTATTCGATCTTCAGCACGGCATCGAGGTCCGCCTCGGTCATGGGGCGGAAGGAAATCGCATCGCTCATTGATCAGGACTCGGAAGTGTTCAGCCAGCGTACTCTGACTCGTTGCATGGCTTGCCACAGGCTGCGCTTGCGCTCGGGCTCATCCATCAGCAACTCCAGGCCCGGCAGGGCCCAGGCAGCGCCCAGGCCTTCGACCTGCAGTTCGCGGTTGTAACTCTGCTCGTCACCCTCGCCGGCAAAGCGGATGGCCGGCAGGCCGACCAGCCACAGGCAGCTGCAAGGCGCCTGCTCTTCCAGGCGTGCGGCGACAAAGGTATGCAGAAAATCGCGGGCCGCCTCCGGGCCCTGGTCCATTTGGCCGCGCACCAACAGCGGCCAGCGCACCGGTTCGCCGATCAGTTGCGGGCTGTCCGGCAGGCCGGCTGCGCGCAGCAGGTCCTTGAGCAGCAGGTAGGCCGGATCGCGACCCTGCAGCGGCTCGCCATTGGGCAATTCGACCAGCACCGCGCAGGCACCGGCACGCAGCAGTTGCAGGGCAAAACGCGGCGGCGCAGCGGGCGGCGCCTGAGCCGGCACGGACGCCTCGGCTTCGCTCTCGACGGCCTCGGCCTTGGCCATACGCCCCTGGGGCGCCGGTCGTGGCACTTCAATTTTGGGTCTGCCGGCCGGCGGGGCAACCGCTATCTGCGCAGGCGGCGCCTGATAGGCCGGAGCAGCTTCAGCCACTGCCTCTGGCACGGCTGCCGCCACCTGGGATGCGGGCGCGGGTTTCGGCTCAGGGGCGTTAAGCGGCTGCAGCAGCTCGGGCCGCGACGGTGCGGCAAAGGGCAGCTCTGCCCGCGGCAACCAACTGGCCACCTGCATGGCAGCCAGGTAGGCGCGGCGGCGAACTTCTTCGATCAAACGTCAGCCGCCTGCGGGTGGGCCTTGGGCGCCCCGGCCTGCATCAGGTTGAGCGCGTTGATATAGGCCTTGGCCGACGCCACCAGGATATCGGTGTCGGCGCCATTGCCGTTGACGATACGCCCGCCCTTCTCCAGGCGCACGGTCACCTCGCCCTGGGAATCGGTGCCCTGGGTGATGGCGTTGACCGAATACAGCTGCAGGTTGGCATCGGAGGCAGCAATCGCCTCGATGGCCTTGAAGGCAGCATCCACCGGGCCAGAACCCTGGGCATCGGCGTGCTGCTCGGCGCCGTCGACGCTGACCACCACCTTGGCCTGGGGTACCTCGCCGGTCTTGCTGGCCACTTCCAGGGTCACCAGTTTGAAGTGCTCCGGCGCTTCCTCGGCCAGGGTGTCGGAGACCAGGGCCTGCAGGTCCTCGTCGAAGATCTCGTGCTTCTTGTCGGCCAGTTCCTTGAAGCGGGCAAAGGCCGCATTCAGTTCTGCCTCGCCGGCCAGGGTGATGCCCAGCTCCTCCAGGCGCGAGCGGAAGGCGTTACGCCCGCTCAATTTACCCAGCGACAGCTTGTTGGTGTGCCAGCCCACCGACTGCGCGGACATGATCTCGTAGGTTTCGCGGTGCTTGAGCACGCCGTCCTGATGGATGCCCGACTCATGGGCGAAGGCGTTGGCGCCGACGATGGCCTT
>JBFHPI010000311.1:0-4356 GCA_041592855.1 Pseudomonas sp. | reverse complement strand
GGGGGCGAAGAATAACGCCAGGTGTCGGGAGGGGAAAGCTCGCTTTGTCAGACTTTAGCCGCGCCTTATAACGCACAGGCTGCCGGCCGCGTGGCCGGCAGCCTCCGCCTTAGCTCGGAATCAGACTGCCGCGCAGGGAGTGGGGCAGGGCTTCTTCGATCAGTACGTCGACGAACTGGCCGATCAGGCGCGGATTGTCGCAGGGGAAGTTGACGATCCGGTTGCTTTCGGTGCGGCCCTGCAGCTTGCCCGGGTCCTTCTTCGAGTAGTCGGTGACCAGGATGCGCTGAGTGGTGCCGGCCATGCGTCGGCTGTTCTCGAAACCCTGCTGGTTGATGCGGTTCTGCAGAATGGCCAGGCGCTGCTTCTTTACCTCGTCCGGGGTGTCGTCAGCCATATCGGCGGCCGGGGTGCCCGGGCGGGCGCTGTAAATAAAGGAGTAGGAGAAGTCGAAACCCACGTCTTCGATCAGTTTCATGGTCTGCTCGAAGTCCTTCTCGGTTTCGCCGGGAAAACCGACGATAAAATCCGAGCTGATCAGGATATCCGGCACCGCCGCGCGCAGCTTGCGGATACGCGACTTGTATTCCAGGGCGGTGTGGTTGCGCTTCATCGCCGCGAGGATGCGGTCCGAGCCGGATTGCACCGGTAGATGCAGGTACTGCACCAGCTGCGGGATCTCGGCATGGGCTTTGATGATGGCGTCGGAGAACTCCAGCGGGTGGCTGGTGGTGTAGCGGATGCGCTCGATGCCGTCGAGGGCGGCCACGGCGTGCAGCAGTTCGGCGAAATCGACGATGCGTCCGTCCGGCGCCGTGCCGCGGTAACCGTTAACGTTCTGTCCGAGCAGGGTGACTTCCTTGACCCCCTTGTCGGCCAGCTGGGTGATTTCCAGCAGCACGTCGGCCAGCGGGCGGCTGACTTCCTCGCCGCGGGTATAGGGCACCACACAGAAGGTGCAGTACTTGCTGCAGCCTTCCATCACCGAAACGAAGGCGCTGGGTCCGTCGACCCGCGGCTCGGGCAGGCGGTCGAATTTCTCGATCTCGGGGAAGCTGATGTCCACCTGGGCCGTCTTGGTGATGCGCGCGGCGTCGATCATTTCCGGCAGGCGGTGCAGGGTCTGCGGGCCGAAGACCACGTCGACATAGGGCGCGCGGTCGCGGATTGCCGCGCCTTCCTGGCTGGCCACACAGCCGCCAACGCCGATCACCAGATCCGGCTTGGCCAGTTTCAGTTCGCGCCAGCGACCCAGCTGGGAGAACACCTTGTCCTGGGCCTTCTCGCGGATCGAGCAGGTGTTGAGCAGGATGATGTCGGCATCTGCTGCCTTCTCGGTGACTTCCAGGGCTTGATGCTCGCCCAGCAGATCGACCATGCGCGAGCTGTCGTACTCGTTCATCTGGCAACCGTGGGTTTCGATATAAAGCTTCTTGGTCATGCGTGCTCAACAAAGGGGTGAAAATTGACCGCGCATTATAGGGGGCCAGAGTCAGGGTTCCTAGCATTGCCTGCCGGGTGGCTATGCTATGATCCGCGCCCCGCAAATTTAATCCTTCGGTACGAACGGCATAGCCATGAGCAAGCGCGAACCCATCTACAAGGTGATCTTCCTCAACCAGGGACAGGTTTTCGAGATGTATGCCAAGCAGATCTTCCAGAGCGATCTGTGGGGGTTTCTGGAGGTGGAGGAGTTCGTCTTTGGCGAGCGCACCCAGGTGGTCGTCGATCCCAGCGAAGAAAAGCTCAAGGCCCAGTTTGATGGCGTGGTGCGCAGCTTTATCCCCATGCACGCGATCATTCGCATCGACGAGGTAGAGCGTCTGGGCACGCCCAAGATCAGCGAAGCCAAGGGCGGCGGCAATATCATGCCGTTCCCCATGCCGATTCCCGACAGGTAAGCGGCAGGGTTCAGGGCTGGGGGGCGAAGGGGGAGAGGTTGTCGCCGCTCTGCAGTTCCAGCAGGTAATTGCGGAAGATCTGCCCCAGCACCTGGCTGGCGAGTTCCAGCTGTTCGCGAGGCATCTGGGCGGCAATCATGTCGGCACTGTCCATGGCTTCGTCTGAACCGTTGATCGCTGCCATCTTCAGAATGATATAGGCCTGTACGCTGTTGGCCGGGACCGCTTCGCCGCGAAAGAACATCATGCCGAGGCGGTACTGGGCCTGGGCGTGGCCCTTGAGCGAGGCCTGTTCGAACCACTTCAGCGCTTGATCGAAGTCGCGCTCGGTGCGCTTGCCGTCGTAATAGAACTCACCCAATTCGTATTCGGCCTGCCGGTCGCCATTCTCGGCGGCCTGCTGGCAGGCGGCCATGGCATCGGCCAGGTCTTGCGGGGCGCTATTCAGTGAGCAGGTGCCGGGGGCGGGGATCAGCAGGGTGTTGCCGCCCGCCTGGGCGAGCAGCGGAAGCAGGAGCAACAGGCAGCCCAGAGACAGGGTGCGGCCGGTGCGTTTCATGAAAATCCATTTACCTCGGGGTGCGGAGCGGCTTGGTGGCCGGCCGACAAACTGTGTCGGCCGGCACATTATGAAATAAGCCGTGCCCTTCTTACAAAGTCTTTGCCGGGTTTTCGTCCCGGGCCTGTGTCTGGCAGCTGCCTGGCAGACCCAACAGCAGCCAGGCCAGGAGGGGATAGGCCGGGGTCAGCAGGCCGTGAAACAGGTCGATGCGCCGCAGTGGGCCGATAAAACCCTCGGTGCCCACGGCGATGCCGGCAGTGAGAAACAGCCCCACCACAACCAGCGCGGCGACCAGCGGCCCGCGCCTGGGCCACTGCACGGCGCCGGCATAGAGAATCAGGGCCAGGGTCGCCAGGTTCAGGGCCAGGCGGTAGTCGTCCAGGTAACCCATCTGTCGGAACAGTTCAAAAAAGGCGCACAGGCCGATAACGATCCGCCCCCAGTTGGGCCGGCTCCAGGCCCAGCCACGACCCAGGGCCAGCGCGGCGGCACCGAGCAGGGGCAGGGCGAGGAAACTGCTGGCCTGGCTGAGCCACAGATGGGCGGCCTGCCACTCGGGATCGACGCCGTAGCGCACGACCCCTACCGTAGCAGCGGCCGCCGGCAGCAGAAAGCCCAGCAGGGCGCAGAACAGCGCGGGCTGGTCGGCCTCGTCATAGTGGCACCGTGCCCGGCCGACAAACCAGACGCAGGCGGCGCAGGCCAGGGCCAGCAGGGCATCACTAAAGGCGGTGCTGTACTGCATCATTCCAGTTCTCTGTGTGGCGATGGCCTAGGCGTCAGGCTTTTTTCAGCTCGGCAAAGGCGCGCTCGGCGGCGTTCAGGGTGATTTCCAGCTCCTTGTCGCCATGGGCGATGGAGGTGAAGCCGGCTTCGAAGGCGCTCGGTGCCAGGTATACGCCGCCGTCCAGCATCAGGTGGAAGAAGCGCTTGAAGCGCTCGGCATCGCTGGCCATCACGTCGTCGAAGGTGACGATATCGTCCGCGCCGCTGAAGTACAGGCCGAACATGCCGCCGGCCTGGGTGGTGACAAAGGGGATGCCGGCGGCATCGGCGCGCTGCTGCAGACCATCGAGCATGCGTGTGGTGTAGTCGGTCAGCTCGGCGTGGAAGCCCGGGGTGCTGATCAGCTTCAGGGTGGTCAGGCCGGCGGCCATGGCCAGCGGGTTGCCGGACAGGGTGCCGGCCTGGTAGACCGGGCCCAGCGGGGCGATGCAGGACATGATCTCGCGCTTGCCGCCGAAGCAGCCCACCGGCATGCCGCCGCCGATGATCTTGCCGAAGGTGGTCAGGTCCGGGGTCACCCCGTAGTGGGCCTGAGCACCGCCCAGGGCGACGCGGAAACCGGTCATCACCTCGTCAAAGATCAGCACCACGCCGTGTTTGTCGCACTGCGCGCGCAGACCTTCGAGGAAGCCCGGTGCCGGCGGTACGCAGTTCATATTGCCGGCCACCGGCTCGACGATGATGCAGGCCACGCTCGCGCCCACTTCACCGAGCATCTGCTCGACGGCGGCCAGGTCGTTGAACGGCAGGGTCAGGGTGTGCTTGGCAAAGTCCGCCGGCACCCCGGCGGAGCTCGGCACGCCCTGGGTCAAGAGGCCCGAGCCGGCTTTCACCAGCAGGCTGTCGGAATGACCGTGGTAGCAGCCCTCGAACTTGATGATGGCGTCGCGGCCGGTATAGCCACGGGCCAGGCGAATGGCGCTCATGGTGGCTTCGGTACCGGAGCTGACCATGCGCACCATGTCCATGGACGGCACCAGGCTGCACACCAGATCGGCCATCTCGGTTTCCAGGGCGGTCGGTGCACCATAGGACAGACCATGCTGCAGCTGGCGGCGCACCGCGTCGAGCACGTCCGGATGGCCGTGGCCGAGGATCATCGGGCCC
>JBFHPI010000310.1:0-4387 GCA_041592855.1 Pseudomonas sp. | reverse complement strand
GTTGCTGCGTGGCCGCACCTTCCCGGTGGTCATGGGGCTGACCCTGCTGTCCTATGCGGTCAACCTGTTTCTGTTTGCCATGGGCCGGTTGAAAACCGGCATGCCAGCGGTGATCGGGCGCAGTGCCGAGTATGCCGACCCGCTGCCTCAGGCGCTGGTACTGACCGCCATCGTCATCGGCTTCGCCATGACCGCCTTTCTGCTGGTGCTGGCCCTGCGTGGTCTGGGTGAGCTGAAATCCGATCACGTCGATGGCAAGGAGCCGCGTTGATGAATCATGCGCTGATCCTGGCAATTCTGCTGCCGATGTTCGTCGGCAGCCTGCTGTTGTTTGTCCCGCGTCTGCCGTTGGCCGTGCAGCGTAGTCTGAGCCTGGCCTCGACCCTGCTGCTGCTGGTGATCAGCGCCGGCTTGGTGGCCCTGGCCGATCAGGGTGCCTTGCACAGCTATGCCCTGGGCAACTGGCAGGCACCGTTTGGCATCATTCTGTTGCTGGATCGTCTGAGCGCCTTGTTGTTGCTGGTTACCGCATTGCTGGCCTTGTTTGCACTGATCTATGCAGTACGCGGTGATGATGCCCGGGGCAAAAATTTCCACTCGCTGTTCCAGTTCCAGCTGATGGGCATCAACGGTGCCTTCCTGACCGGCGATCTGTTCAACCTGTTCGTGTTCTTCGAGATCCTGCTGATCGCTTCCTATGCCTTGCTCCTGCATGGCGGCGGTGCCGAGCGGGTGCGTGCAGGCATTCATTATGTGGTGCTCAACCTGCTCGGCTCGGCCCTTTTTCTGCTGGCGGTCGGGGTGATGTACGGCATTACCGGCACCCTGAATATGGCCGATATGGCGGTCAAGGTGGCGGCAGCTTCGGCTGACGATGCGGCCCTGTTGGGGGCTGCCGGTCTGTTGCTGCTGGTGGTGTTCGGTCTCAAGGCGGCTTTTCTGCCCATGTACTTCTGGCTGCCGCGGGCCTATGCCTCGGCCAGCGCGCCGGTGGCCGCACTGTTCGCCATCATGACCAAGGTTGGCCTGTACTCGATCATGCGCGTGTACATCCTGATCTACGGCGAGCAGGCTGGCAGCATTGCCAATCTGGCGGCTGACTGGCTGTGGCCCCTGGCCTTGCTGACCATCGTTTGCGGGGTGATGGGTGCGTTGGCAGCCGTTACGGTGCAGGCTTTGCTGGCCTATCTGGTGGTGGCCTCGGTGGGCAGCCTGCTGGCCGGTATCGCCCTGGGCACGTCCGAGGCCTTGAGCGCAGCGCTGTTCTACCTGATTCATAGCACCTGGATTACCGGTGCCATGTTCCTGATTGCCGACCTGATCAGCCGTCAGCGCGGGGAAAAAGCCGGCAACCTGGTGCAGGGGCCACTGTTGTTGCAGCCGCTGTTGCTCGGTGCACTGTTTTTTATCGGGGCCATTGCCCTGGCCGGGCTGCCGCCGTTCTCCGGTTTCTTCGGCAAGCTGTTGCTGCTGCGGGCCGTGGAGCCCGGTCCCGAGGCTCTGCTGTTGTGGCCGACCTTGCTGCTCGGCGGCCTGCTCACCCTGGTGGCGTTGAGCCGCGCGGGTAGCACCCTGATCTGGCGTACCGGACGCGATGTGCTAGGCAGCGCCGAACGTGACGGGGTGCGCACCCTGGCCGCGGCGGGCCTGCTGTCCACCGCCCTGGGGCTGGTGTTGTTCGCCGCGCCGGTACTGGCCTATGTTCAGGCCACTGCGGCGCAGTTGCTGGATCTGGCGCCCTATATGCAACTGGTGTCTGCAGGAGAAAGGCCATGATGACCGTCTTCGCCAATCGCTGGCTGCCACAGCCGC
Source organism: Pseudomonas sp. (assembly GCA_041592855.1). Taxonomy (GTDB): domain Bacteria; phylum Pseudomonadota; class Gammaproteobacteria; order Pseudomonadales; family Pseudomonadaceae; genus Aquipseudomonas. The sequence continues at coordinate 2,575 of JBFHPI010000310.1, read as the reverse complement.
TGCTCAGCCTGTGCCTGCTGTTTATCTGGCTGCTGCTGATGAATGACCTGAGCCTGGGCCACTGGCTACTGGGCTCCGTGCTCGGTCTGCTGATCCCACTGCTCACCCAGCTGTTCTGGGAGCGCACGCCACGCCTGTATAAACCGGTCAAGCTGTGCCTGTTTTTCCTGCGGATCCTCGGCGATATCGTGCTTGCCAACCTGCAGGTGGCCAAACTGATTATGGGCTCCAGCAGCAAGCTGCGCCCGGCCTTTGTCGAGATACCGCTGGAGCTGGAAGACGATCTGGCTTTGACCATGCTTGCCAGCATCGTTTCCCTGACTCCCGGCACGGTGTCGGCCGATCTCAGCGACGATCGCAAGACCCTGCTGGTGCACGGTCTGGACGTGGCCGATGAAGAACAGTTGATCCGCGAGATCAAGCAGCGCTACGAGGCGCCATTGAAGGAGGTGTTCACATGCTCGCCTACGTGATTCCCCTGTGCCTGGCGATCATGACGGTGGCCCTGGTGCTGACCCTGCTGCGCCTGATCAAGGGACCGGATCTGCCGGATCGCATCCTGGCCCTGGATACCCTGTATATCAACGCCATTGCCCTGATCGTGCTGTTCGGCATCTGGCTGGGCTCGGAGCTGTATTTCGAGGCGGCGCTGCTGATCGCCGTAATGGGCTTTGTCGGCACGGTGGCAGTGGCTAAATACCTGCTGCGCGGCGATATCATCGAGTGAGGTGGTTATGAATCCATGGATCGAAGGCCTGGTGGCCATCAGCCTGTTGCTGGGTAGCCTGTTCGCCCTCATTGGCGCCCTGGGGCTGTACAAACTGCCGGATTTCTATATGCGCCTGCATGGCCCGACCAAGGCCACTACCCTGGGGGTGGGGGGCATGGTGGTGGCGTCCATGCTGTATTTCAGCAGCCAGGGCAACGGTATCAGCCTGCATGAGCTGCTGATTACCCTGTTTCTGTTTATCACCGCCCCGGTCAGCGCCCATATGCTGGCCAAGGCTGCCCTGCAGCAGAAGTTGCACCTGAGCGAGAAGACTCGCGGCCGGCCCTGGGAGCAATGAGCCAGCCTCGGATCGGCTGCGCTTAAATAGCACCGAATCAAATTCAGCGATGCCGGGTTTGTCCATCGTTGAGTTGTATTTCAAGAAAAATGAATCCCCCACGGGCAGTCCACAGCACCGTTTGGCGCGCTCGCTGCTTCTCATTGCGCTGGGCAATGGCTGGGTTAAGCCCAGTGCGCCAGCGATCAAGGCGTCCTGCGGATCCGCGGCGATTTGCGAAGCCAATTCCGCCGATTTGCTGTTTGGCATCTGTTATGCCAGCCAGTACTTCGGAAATAATGATGGCTTAGCTTGTCTACAAATGTGCGGCGTATGGCTTTGGCCTGGCACCACTCCTGGCGGAGGTAACCCATGGCATCGACACTCCGGGGCATCTATCGACACTGGGCTTCTGGCCTGGTGTGCACTCGGTAAACTGCGATCAGGCGAGGTTTAGCCTACTGCAACACTAATTCCACACGTCGGTTTTTGGCCCGACCTGCCTCGCTGGCGTTATCGGCAACGGGGGCATAACTGGCAACCCCGGCGGCGCCCAGGCGCTTCGAGTCAATGCTGTGTCCGGTGACCAAGGCATTTAGCACGGCTTCTGCGCGCTGTTGTGAGAGGCTGATATTGAATGCCAGCGGCCCTTGATTGTCGGTATGGCCAACGATGTAGACGTTGAGGCCTGGGTTGTCTTTCAGCAATTTGGCCATTTCTTCCAGTTGCGGTTGCGATGCCACTTCGATGCTGGCTTTGCCGTGCTCGAAGAACAGGCCGTAGAGGGCAATCTTCCCTTGTGTCGACAAACCCTCCTGCATGGCCTCGGCGTTGACCGCGACCTGAGCGTCCTGCAGCGCAGTTGATTCGATGATTTGCACGGCAATAGCGGCTTGGGTCTGGCTTTCACTGAAGTTTTGTGCAGTGAGGATTGAGATATGCAGTGGAACGCCGTTCTGTTCAATACTGCCATAGAGGTACAGGCCATCACGCCAGAACGGACTTACATCTGCCGCCCATTGGTTTTGAAAAGTCATCGTGCTGAAGTTGTTTCGCCAATGCTGCCCAGGCTCCCACCAGGCCCCTGTGCCGTTGACTGCGGTGATTATATTCACCCCAGCAGCCTTGAGTGCCTGTTCATAGTTACGGTGCACTTCCAGCGGCGATTTACCCTTGGGTGCCAAGTACAGCAGGCGGGTGACGCGCCCTTCAACAGTGATGGGGTTATCGCGTTGCAACTCGACGCCCGGCGCGGTGCTTTCGGGTAGATAAAACAGGCCTGCCGCAAATTCAATCTGCTGATATCCATCGAGTTGAGCACCTGCAAAGCGTGAAATCAAGGGGTGATCCTTGCCGCTGGCAATATCGGCTGCATGAGCCACTGTGCTGGTGATCGCCAGATAAACCAGGGTTAAACACATCAGTGTGCGCATCGCATTCAGCTCCTTTGGTTCGCTGCGGCCCTTATCACGGGCTAGCATGGGTGCACGGCCTTGGCGCTAATCTTAAAAAGCCCAACAAATTTTCAG
>JBFHPI010000309.1:0-4392 GCA_041592855.1 Pseudomonas sp. | reverse complement strand
GAACAGTCGGGCCTCGGCCCAGGCTTCGCCCGGTTGCGGGCCTGGGCCGGTTTCTTCACGGGCATACAGCGCGGCGGCACTTTTCAGTGGACCGCGCAGCGGGTAGGCGCTGCTGGCGGCCTTGACGCTGGCCAGCTGGATGCCGCTGTCGCTGGCGATCACGCTGGAGAATTCCACCAGGCGGGCATGCTCCAGCCCCCACTGCTGCGCCAGCTGCAACTGTTCGTCCGCATTGGGCGAGCTGCTGGTCAGGCGCAGGTCGGCGGCGAGAAACTCGGTGGCGCGCAGCAGCATGCCGTCATTCAGGCGCGCACTGAAATAACCGATGGCGGTGCTGGCGGCCACGGCGATCAGCAGGGCGAAGAACAGCACGCGCAGTTCCCCGGAGCGCGCATCACGGAGCAACTGACGGCTGGCCAGGGCCAGCAGGCGAGACAGCGGCATATGGGGCATCAGGGCTCCACCCGATCCACCAGGTGGCCGCCTTCCAGGCGGATCAGGCGCTGGCAGCGATGGGCCAGGCGCTCGTCATGGGTCACCAGAACCAGGGTTGCGCCCCGTTCCTGATTCAGCTCGAACAGCAGGTCACTGATGCGCTCGCCGGTGTGGCTGTCCAGATTGCCGGTGGGCTCGTCGGCGAACAGCACTGCGGGCTCGGCGGCAAAGGCCCGGGCAATGGCCACGCGCTGTTGTTCGCCGCCCGAGAGCTGGCGTGGGTAATGGCTCAGGCGCTGGCCCAGGCCGACCCGCTCCAGTAGGGCACGGGCCCGCTGGCGGGCATCGGCATGGCCTTCCAGCTCCAGGGGGAGCATGACGTTTTCCAGGGCATTGAGGCTGTCGAGTAGCTGGAAGGACTGGAATACGAAGCCCACCTGCTCGGCACGGACCCGGGCGCGCTGGTCTTCGTCCAGTTGGACCAGGTCGTGGCCGGCCAGCAGCACCTGGCCACTGCTGGGCAGGTCGAGGCCGGCGAGCAGGCCGAGCAGGGTCGATTTACCCGAGCCGGAACTGCCGACAATGGCCAGACTGTCTCCGGAACTCAGCACAAGGGAGAGGTCATGGAGTATGGTCAACTCACCTTCCGCGCTACTGACCACTTTGCTAAGGTTTCGCGCGGTGAGAATGCTCGAGTTCATGGAGAGTCCAATGCGTGCATGGTTGATCAGTACTGCCCTGGCCCTGCTGCTGTGTGCGCAGAATGCACTGGCGGGTACGCTGCTGGTCGTCGGCGATAGTATCAGCGCCGCTTTTGGCCTGGATACCGGCCAGGGCTGGGTCGCCCTGCTGGAGGAGCGCCTGGCTGAGCAGGATTACCCCTATCAGGTGGTCAATGCCTCGATCAGTGGCGACACCAGCTCGGGGGGCGCGGCGCGCCTGCCGCCGCTGCTTGCGGCGCATCGGCCGAGTCTGGTGATCATCGAGCTGGGGGGTAACGATGGCCTGCGCGGCCAGCCCCTGGCGCAATTGCAACAGAATCTTGCCAGGATGATCGATGAAAGCCGTGCCAGTGGTGCCCAGGTACTGTTACTCGGGATGCTGCTGCCACCCAACTACGGCGTGCGCTACACCACGGCGTTCGCCCAGGTCTTTTCAACGCTGGCCAGCGACAAGCAGGTGGCCTTTGTGCCCTTCTTCCTCGAGGGGGTGGGCGGGGTGCCTGGGATGATGCAGAACGACGGCATTCATCCTACGGCCAAGGCCCAGCCGCTGATGCTGGATAACCTCTGGCCGACCTTGAAACCTTTACTCTGACAGGCTTTTCTGCGCCTGGCGTTTCGGCTAATGTGGCGACCCTTACTGGAGCCCTCGATGCCGCGTCCTGCCTGGTCATTGCATGCTTATCAACTGATCGAGCCCGACGAGCAGCTTGACCTGTTCGCCTGCCGTGAAGTGCGCGTGCATCTGCTGGCCAGGCAGCTGGAGTTGGGCGGCTTTGCCGATCGTACCCTGTGTGGTGGGTTGCTACCTGCACAGCCGATCTGGCGCGACCTGAATCGGGCCAGGTTACGGGATAAACGCCTGTGCCAGGCCTGTGCCGAGGTGCTGAATGCACAGCGGCGGGGTGAACGTACGCCCCTGGCCTGATTTAGGGGCGCCCGTGTGTTCAGGGGTGTAGAATCTCTGAGCAAATTTGTCAGCCATGTAGCCTAGGAAATTTCTCATGCTGTGCCGTGTTTTTGCTGTGAGTCGTAGCCTGTTGCTTGCTTCGGCCTTTATGGTCAGCACGGCCCAGGCCCTGGAATTGCCCCTGCCGCCCCCCGGTGAAGATGTTGTCGGTGAGGTGCGGGTGATCAAGGCCAAGTACGAGGATACCTTCGCTGACCTGGGGACGGCCAATGACCTGGGCTATCTGGAAATGGTTGCCGCCAACCCGGGGGTCGATCCCTGGTTGCCGGGTGAGGGCACCGAGATCATTCTGCCGACTCGCTATATTCTGCCGCCGGGGCCGCGCGAAGGCATCGTGATCAACCTGGCCGAGTATCGCCTGTATTATTTCCCCAAAGGCCGTGATGTGGTCTACACCTACCCGCTGGGTATCGGCCGCGAGGGTTGGAATTCCCCGATCGCCACGGGTCGGGTTACCGCCAAGACGCCGAACCCGGGCTGGACACCGCCTCAGTCGATTCGCGATGAGCACGCCGCCGATGGTGATCCGCTGCCAGCCTATGTGCCGCCGGGCCCGGATAATCCCCTGGGGCCATTCAAGTTCACCCTGTCGATGCCGGGGTATCTGATTCACGGTTCGAACAAGAAGTTTGGTATTGGTATGCGAGTCAGTCATGGCTGCTTCCGTATGCTTAACCATAACGTCCTGAAGTTGGCTGAACTGGTGCCTGTGGGCACGTCGATACGGGTGATCGATGAGCCCTACAAGTTCGGTCGTGGCAACGGCAAGCTCTATCTCGAGGCCCATGCGCCGTTGCAGGATGAGGGCCAGCCTTCGGTGGTGGATAAGCATTCAGCGGTGATCAATGCTTTGCTCAAGCGCGATGGCCTGGATGAATTGCGCCTGGACTGGGACATGGTACGCGAAGTGGTTGCCGCAGAAGATGGCTTGCCAGTGGCCATTGCCGAGGTTGGAGAAGTAATCGCCAGCCGCGAACCCGCTCGATAAGTTTCAGCATCAAGTCAGCCGTCGTACGGTCAGTACGGCGGCTTTTTTTTGTGCATAAAAAAGCCGACCCGGTGACCCGGGTCGGCTTTCTCATAGCCTTGGGGGCTATTACTTGCGGCTGGCTTTTTCCAGCATGCGCAGAGCGCGCTCATTGGCTTCGTCAGCGGTCTGCTGAGCCTTCTGAGCGGCGGCCATAGCGTCATCAGCCTTGCGATAGGCTTCGTCGGCACGGGCTTGAGCGCGAGCAGCTGCATCTTCAGTTGCAGTCAGACGAGCTTCAGTTTCTTTGGACATGCTGCTGCAACCGGTAGCCAGAACTGCGGCCAGAGCCAGAGCAGAGAATTTCAGAACGTTGTTCATCGTGTTCCCCTTAAGGTGGAGTTTTTCCATAAAAGCAACTTCCCGATGGTAGGAAATTAGCCGGCGTACATACTACCCGTAACTTTTAGTAAGTAAATGGAGTCACAGCAAGGCCAGCCTGTTTTTTTTCACGGACTTCAGGGTTGTCCAGGTCAATAAGCGCTGCTGATCAAAAATCAACCAGCTTACAAATGCTAACGGATGATCGCGCTGCTTTGTTGGTATAAGGAACGACGTTATCGAATCTGCTGTCTGCGTTGCGGCAGTGATACAAGTATAAAAAGGGAGTGCAAGGATGTTGGGTAATCTGGGGCTGTTTGTTGGGCTCGCATTGCTGATCTGGATGGCCCTGCGCGGGGTCAATATTTTTATTGCCGCCTTGTTCTGTTCGCTGGTTGTTGCCCTGAGCAATGACCTGCAGGCGCCTCAGGCCCTTCTTGAGTATTTCCCCTTCGGACCCTTGGGGGCCTTTACCTTCGCCGGCAAGTTCTTTGTGCTGTTTCTCTGTGGCGCCATTTTTGGCAAGGTCATGGCGGCCAGTCAGGCGGCCAGCAGCATTGCCCAGGCCATCACTCGCAGCCTGGGGACGCAGCGCACCCTGTGGGTGGCCATGTCGGTCTGTGCGCTGCTGACCTATGGTGGCGTGGTGGTATTTGTGGTGATTTTCACCATGTATCCCCTGGGAATCACCCTGATGCGCGAGGCCAACCTGCCCAAGCGCCTGTTCTGCGCCGCCACTTCGCTGGGGGCGGGCACCTTCACCATGACCGCCTTGCCGGGTTCGCCCTCGATTCATAATGTGATCGCCGCCAGTGCACTGGGCACCGATTTGTTTGCCGGTGCCTGGATCGGTTTGCTTGCCAGCGTGGTGATGATCGTACTGGGTATGGCCTATGTGCAGCGCGAGTGGCGTCTGG
>JBFHPI010000308.1:0-4450 GCA_041592855.1 Pseudomonas sp. | reverse complement strand
CCCAACAAACCCGGCCCGTGCCGGGTTTGTTGTTTCTGACACGCCTTTGCAATTAGTCACTTTATTGGCGAGGCAAAGTGCCATTAAACCGTCAGTCATACGGATATCACCCTCCATCACTCGGCCCGGCCAAAACCCACTGACACCGACACACAGGTCCTATGCTGCGATCTCCCCCAGCTTTGCAATCGGGAGTTCGCCATGACCAGCCTCATTTCCACCTGCCGCAAGCACCTGGCCCTCACCAGCCTCGCCACCCTCCTCGCCTGCTCTTCCCTCCATGCCGCTCCTTCACATTCGATGCAGGGACCACGCCCTGTGGTCTGGTCCGAATTTCTCGGACTCAACGCCCAGCTCCCCTGGTTTTCAGAAACCGCCTACCGCCAGCAGATCGGCAAACTCAAGGCGCTGAACCTCAAATGGGTACGCCTGGGCCTGCACTGGGATCGCCTGGAACCTAGCCCAGGGCAGTGGCAACTGGATGAGATCGACCGGCTGATGCAGGTCATGGCCGCCGAGCAACTCAAGCCTCTGGTCTATCTGGTGGGCTCCGCGCCCTTTGCCAGTTCGGCGCCAACGGGCGTCAGCAACCCCGACCAGTACCCACCGATCAACCCGCAACTCTTTGCCAGCAGTTTTGCCTACCTGGCCAATCGCTATCCGCAGGTCAGTGCCTGGCAGGTGTGGAACGAGCAGAACATCCCGTCTTTCTGGCAACCCGCCGAAGACCCGGTCCAGTATCGCAATCTGCTGGAAACCAGCCTGCAGCAGCTCAGTAGCGCCCGCCCCAATACCACCCAGGTCATCGGCGGCCACGCCTACTACAGCCAGATGCCGCTACGCGGTGGACTGATGCTCGAAGCATTGATGCAGCTGGGCAGTCTCAAGCCCAACCGGGTGACGGCCTACCACCCCTACACCACCGAACCCGAGGGGGATGTTTCCAGCAGCGGCGATTTCCTGGTGCATGCCAACGCAATCAATCACCACTTGCGCCTGAACGGCAGCGGGCCGATCTGGGCTACCGAATTCGGCTGGTCAAGCTATGCCGGGCCGGTGGAAATGCAGCCGATCATCGGCGAGCAGGGCCAGGCCGACTATATGCTGCGGCGCCTGGCCCTGATGAGCGCGATGGATTTTGACAAGGTGTTTCTCTTCACCCTGAGCGATCTGGATGCGCGGGCCACACCCCGGGATCGCGGTTATGGCTTGCTGCGCCTGGATGGCAGTGAAAAGCCCGCCTACGGCGCCCTCAAGCGCCTGCTGCAAATCACCGGCCCACAGTTGACGCCACAACCCCCACCGACATTTGCCAACGCACCGGCCGGCATGATCAGCATCGCCTGGCAACGCGCCGATGGCCGCTGGCTATGGCTGTTCTGGGCACAGGAACCTGGCACTGTACGCCTGCAGCGCACGGGTCGGGGGACGCTGCATAACCCGCTGCGCGGCACCAGCAGCAGCGTGCGGGCCAGCTCAGGTGGCATCAATGTCAATGTCAGCCGCGAATTGCAGATTCTGCTGATGTAAGCTCACCAGTCCTGATCCGCTCAATCATCGCGGGTCAGGACTTCCAGCAACTCCACCTCGAAGATCAGGTTGGAGTGGGGCTTGATATAGGCGCCGAACTCCCGCTCGCCATAGCCCAGGTGGGACGGCACATAGAGCTTGCGCTTGCCGCCAACGCGCATGCCCATCATGCCGATGTCCCAGCCCTTGATCACGCGACCGGTACCGATCACGCACTGGAAGGGTTTGCCGCGGTCGTAGGAGGAATCGAACTTGCGGCCATCTTCCAGGTAACCGTTGTACTGGGTGGTGATCAGGGCACCCTTGACCACTTCCTTGCCATCACCCAACCGGATGTCTTCGATCTTCAGTTCATCGCTCATGCTGTGCTGCTCTCTTGTCTGATTCGCCCGCAGGGGTGGCTGCCGCTGTCACAGCCCTGACAGTTTGGCAGCCTGTCGAGTCACTTCTGCACAGGTTCCAATATAGCCAACAGCGCCGACAGGCCCTCGTTTAGCTGATTGCGAATCGCCGCGGGCAAGGCCTCGAGGATGCGCCCCTCATTGTCGACATGGGCCTCCACAGCCTGGTCGATCAGTTCCAGACCTGCCGGGGTGAGTTGCACCAGCAGGCTGCGGGCGTCACTGGGGTTGGGAATGCGGCTGATCCTGCCGGCGGCTTCCAGCTGCTGCAGCTGCCGGGTCATGGTGCCGGACGTGATCATCAGCGCCGAGAACAGGGCGGTGGGCGCCAGGCAGTAGGGTGCGCCGCTGCGGCGCAAGGTCGCCAGCACATCGAACTCCCAGGCGCTCAAGCCGAAGCGCTCAAACACCGGCACCAGCTCGCGGCGCAGCAAGGCCGAGCAGCGGCCAATACGACCAATCACCCCCATGGGACTGACGTCCAGGTCCGGACGCTCTTTGGCCCATTGCTGGAGGATGAGATCGACGGCATCGGCTGGGCGTGACGGGTGCATGGCGGATTCTCCAAAAAATATCTTGAATGCGAGATAAATTCGACTTAGGCTGAATTTATCTTGAATACGAGACAATCTACAGGATAACCCTCATGCTGCGCACCCCCTGGTTCAACACCCTGCTCACCGCCCTGGCTCCCTTGATCTGGGGCTCCACCTATATCGTCACCACCGAGTGGCTGCCGGCCGATCGCCCCTTTATCGCCGCGATGCTGCGCGCGCTGCCGGCCGGTCTGCTGCTGGTGCTGTGCTGCCGCCAGCTGCCGGCGCGCAGTGACTGGGGCCGTATGCTGGTGCTCGCCGCGTTGAATATCGGCTGCTTCCAGGCCCTGCTGTTCGTCGCTGCCTACCGCCTGCCCGGTGGTCTGGCGGCCGTGGTCGGAGCGGTCCAACCCCTGCTGCTGATGGGTCTGCTCTGGGGCCTGGAAGGCCGCCGTCCGGCTCAGGTGGCCATTGGCGCCAGCCTGCTGGGAGTGGCCGGCATGGCGGCCCTGCTGCTGTCACCCGATTCGCGCTGGGACAGCCTGGGGGTTGTTGCCGCCTTCGCCGGCATGAGCTGCATGGCGCTGGGGACTTACCTGACCCAACGCTGGAGGAGCGAGCTGGCTCTGCTGCCCTTTACCGGCTGGCAGCTGCTGCTGGGCGGGCTGATGCTGCTGCCGCTGGCCCTGCTGATCGACCCGCCCCTGCAGAGTCTGAGCCTCAGCCAGGGCCTGGCCTATGCCTACCTGTCGCTGTTCGGTGCACTGCTGGCCTACGTGTTGTGGTTCCGCGGCATCGCCCGCCTGTCACCGGTGGCCGTCTCCTCACTGAGCCTGCTGAGCCCGGTGGTGGCCGTACTGATCGGCTGGCTGGTACTGGACGAGCGCATCACCGGCGTGGCCCTGCTCGGTCTACTGACCGTACTGGGCAGCATCCTTGCCGTGCAGTGGAGCAGCAACGCCCTCAAGGCCTCGCGCCAGCCCAAAGATTCTTCCCTGAGCAACCCTGTATAACGGAGCCTGCCATGACCACCACTATCAAACACCTGATCGAATCCCGGGTATCCACTACGCGCTACCAGGCCGGTCGCACACTGCCCGAGTCCGTCATCCGCGAGCTGGTTCAATTGGCCACGCGCGCCCCCACGGCCTTCAACCTGCAAAACTGGAAATTTATCGCCGTACAGTCGGCAACGGCCAAGGCGCGCCTGCACGAGCTGGCCTACCAGCAACGCCAGGTGCTGGATGCCTCGGTGACCTTTATCGTCTGCGGCACTGTTGAAGCTCACACCCGCCTGGCCCAGCACCTGCAACCCTCGGTCGATGTCGGCATCCTGCCCGCCCAAGTCCAACAGAGCTGGACGGATATGGTCAGCCAGAGCCATGCCGGCAACCCCCAGCTGCAACGTGAAGAGGCCGTACGCTCGGCCTCCCTGGCGGCCATGACCCTGATGCTGGCCGCACAGGGCATGGGCCTGGCCAGTGGCGCCATGACCGGTTTCGATGCCGAAGGGGTGGCACAAGCCTTTGCCCTCGAAGCCCATGAGCAGCCCATCCTGCTGGTCACCGTCGGCGACGCCGCCGAGGACAACTGGCCCCAGAAGGTACGCCGTCCGGTGCAGGAAGTTCTCGCCTTCGCCTGAGGCCATCGCGGGCGCAGCACTACTGTTCGCGCTGCGCCCGGGGCAGCAGCGCCCGCACATTGCCTGGGCGCTGGCTGAGAAAGCGAGTGCAGCTGACTCGCAGAAAGGACGCGAAGTTCACCACTTCCCCACGGTAATCCATGACCTCGTCATACAGCTTGGTGATCAGCTGGTTGGTGGTCATGCCATCGACCTCGGCGATCTCACGCAGGATGTCCCAGAACTGGTTTTCCAGGCGCAGGGTGGTGACCACGCCACGGATACGCAGCGAGCGGGCGCGGGACTCATAGAGAATCGGATCGGCTTTGACATACAGCTCGCACATGGCGGCCACCTCCCTG
>JBFHPI010000307.1:0-4454 GCA_041592855.1 Pseudomonas sp. | reverse complement strand
CCGTGCGCACGCTGGGGAGGTTGGTGTCCGCGCCGGATCCGGGCCCTTCTCGTTCAGTAGGCCCAGGAAATGCCTAGGGACACCCGGGCCCGGTCGTATTCGAATAGGGTGGCGTTGTTGCGGTTGTCTTCAAACTGGTAACCGACCACCATCCGAATCTCAGCCGCAGTCGCAGGTCAGCGCGCCCATCGGCTTTGTGCCACGCCTGAAAGCCTGGCTACATAGCCCCTGGCATGTGGGCTGGAAGGATGTGGGGCGGGGCGAGGAGAAGAAAACGCCGGACAAGAAATAGCAAAGGCCGGTGTCTCAGGGCGGCACCGGCCTTTTTCATCAGTACCGGTTTCAGTCCTGGCGGCTGGTCACTTCCAGCAGGTGGTAGCCGAACTGGGTTTTCACCGGGCCCTGCACCACGCCGACTGGCGCGCTGAACACCACGGTGTCGAATTCCTTGACCATCTGCCCCGGGCCGAACGAACCGAGGTCGCCGCCCTGGCGGCTGGACGGGCAGCTGGAGTTGTCCTTGGCGATCTGGGCGAAGTCGGCGCCGGCTTCGATGGCAGCTTTCAGTTCATTGCACTTGGCTTCGCTGGAAACCAGGATATGACGGGCAGTGGCGCGGGCCATGGGAATGCTCCTTGGGTGATTAAGGCGGCAAGCCTAACCCAATGGCCTGGCCAGTCAAACCCTGGGCGCTGGCGCACCGACCGCCTGCGTGGAGACGGACCGATGGGGCTGATCCAGATCAGGCAATTGCCACAAAGCGTTAAACACTTGCCCAAATCCCCAGGCAATGGCGTAGTCTGCAGGTGTCGCCTCAGGAGGCGACGCTATTCGCGAACGGAAGAAGGAAAAGCAGTATGCAAATCCAAGTTCACAGCGATAACCATATTGAAGGCAGTGCCCGTTTGGCTGACTGGGTCAGCGCCAGTGTCGCCAGCAAGCTGGAGCGCTACGATGACGAGCTGACCCGCATCGTCGTCCACCTCAACGATGAAAACGGCGCGAAGGCCGGCGCACAGGACAAGCGCTGCCAGATCGAAGCCCGGCCCAAGGGTCTGCAGCCGATTTCCGTCAGTCACAAGGCCGATGCCCTGGAGCAGGCTATCGAAGGCGCCCTGGAAAAACTCCAGCACGCCCTGGATCACCAGTTTGGCAAGCTGCGCAGCAAGCGCGCGGCCCAGCAGCATGCCGAGATCGTCGTGGAGGCTGGCGTGAGCCAGGATGCCCTGCTGCGTGAAGACTTCCTCGCCGAGGAGCAGTTGCGCGCCGTATAAGCTCGCCGCAGATATAAGACCGGAAATACGCCCCTGCAGGCCGACCTGCAGGGGCGTAGTCGTTTTAGCGACCTGGAACTTGTCTAGGCGGGCGTTCACTGCGCATCATGCCGGCAGATCATCAAGGAGCCCGTTATGAACCTCGCAACACGCCTGTGTGGCTGGACCCTGCTGCCCTTGCTGTTGTGCACTGCCCTGGCCAATGCCAGCGAGCAGGCGCAGCTGGTCGCGGCCATCAACCAGTACCGCAGCGAGGTGCAGCGCTGCGCCGAACAGGCCTCTGAGGCGCTGCCTGCACTGACTCAGGACAGTCGTCTGGCGCTGCCGGTCAACGGTGCCGGTGACCTGCAACAGGCATTGAGCCGGGCGGGTTACCCCATGGTCAATGTGCAGGCCGTCAGCCTGTCCGGCCCGCGTGATGCCCAGGCCGCGCTGCAGGTGCTCAAGGACAGCTTCTGCCAGGTGCTGCTTGACCCGCAATATGTCGATATCGGTATCAGTCGTCAGGACCGTGACTGGCGCATTGTTCTGGCCCGGCCGCTGCTGGGTGGCCGTCTGGGCGACTGGCAGGCCGAGGGCGAGAAACTGCGTGAAGCGATCAATGCGGCCCGTGGCCAGGCCCGCCAATGTGGTGAACAGCACTTTGCCGCTGCCGCACCGCTGCGCTGGGACGCCAGCCTGGCGCTGGCGGCGGAAAGCCACAGCCGCTCCATGGCCAACCACAACTACTTTGCCCACCGTGACCGCGACGGTCGCACGCCAGGTGATCGTGCCGAGCTGGCGGGCTACGCCGGGCCCCGTATCGGTGAGAACATTGCCGCCGGACGCGATGCGGTCGCCGCTATCCTGGCCGGCTGGCTGGACAGCCCCGGCCACTGCGCCAACCTGATGAACCCGCAGTTCAGCGACCTGGGCGCCGCCTATGCGGTGGACCCGCAGAGCGATGCGGGCATCTACTGGACGGCGCTGTTCGGCGCGCCCTGAGCGGTGCTGATGAACCCGCGTGGGTAGCGATGGTAGCCCGTAGGGTGCGCCGTGCGCACCAAGAATGACCGGTGCGTACGACACACCCTACGGCAGTGGTCGGAGCGGCAGCTTACTGCTGTACCGCCGCCTCGCTGTCCGGGGCGGCCGACCAGATGCGGTAGCGCACTTCCACGCCGGCCGGGGTGTAGACCACCAGCGGCAGCTGGCTGTTGTAGCGCAGCAGCAGAGGCTCGCCGCGCAGCGGTACGAAGGCCTGGCGACGGCTGTCGTCCGGGCAGGCCATCAGGGTGCTGGTGGCCGGGCCGAGCTGATTCAGCTGGTAGTAGCTGTAGCCCCAGCCCTGCACCGTTTTCTCCTGCAGCTCGCCGCCCAGCCAGCGGCTGTTGCAGTCCACCTCCAGGGTCTTGCCGACGATCAGCTCGACGCGCTGGTCGGCCTCGTTGTCCCGCGCCGGCAGGGCGATGACATGGCGCACCTGCCCGGCCTCGGGCTGCGGAAAAGGCTTGAGCGCCGCCGGCGGGGTGGCGCCGGCGGCCAGAGGCAGGCTGACCAGCAGGGCGGCGAGGGTGGGCTTGTATCTGTTCATGCTGCTCCTTGCAGAGGGTGTGGTTGAGCTTTGGCCGGGCAGGCGATCTGGCACAGACCCCCGTGAATAAGCCAAGTTCCTGGCCTTGGCAAGCCACGGGTGGCGATCCGCAGTGGGTCAGCGGACCGGCGAGCAAGACTTCCCGCGCAAAAACCGGATAATGGCCGGCCTAATCGTCCGGCTCGCTATTCTGGTACCCCCATGGAAATCAAGGTCAACTTTCTCGACAACCTGCGTCTCGAAGCCAAGTTCGATGACTTTACGGTGATTGCCGACCAGCCCATCCGCTACAAGGGCGATGGCTCGGCGCCGGGGCCGTTCGACTATTTCCTGGCCTCCTCGGCGCTGTGCGCAGCCTACTTCGTCAAGCTTTACTGCCAGACGCGGGGCATCCCCACCGACAACATCCGCCTGGCGCAGAACAACATCGTCGACCCGGAAAACCGCTACAAGCAGATCTTCAAGATCCAGGTCGAGCTGCCGGCGGATATTTCCGACAAGGACCGCCTCGGCATCCTGCGCTCCATCGACCGCTGCACGGTGAAGAAGGTGGTGCAGGAAGGCCCGGACTTCGTCATCGAAGAAGTGGCCAACCTCGACGCCGACGCCCAGGCCCTGCTCATCCCGGCGCTGAGCGAAGGCCCTGGTACGCGCATCCTCGGCAAGGACCTGCCGCTGGAAGAAACCATCGCCAATATGTCGGGCATCCTCGCCGAGCTGGGGATGAAGATCGAGATCGCCTCCTGGCGCAATATCGTGCCCAACGTCTGGTCGCTGCATATCCGCGACGCCCAGTCGCCGCTGTGCTTTACCAACGGCAAGGGCGCCTGCAAGGAAAGCGCGCTGGCCTCGGCCCTGGGCGAGTTTATCGAGCGGCTCAACTGCAACTTCTTCTACAACGACCAGTTCTGGGGTGAGGAGATCGCCAACGCGCCCTTCGTGCATTACCCCAACGAGCGCTGGTTCAAGCCGGGCCCGCGTGACGCACTGCCGGAAGAAATCCTCGACGAGTATTGCCTGGCCATCTACAACCCGGACGGCGAGCTGCGCGGCTCGAACCTGATTGACACCAACTCCGGCAACAAGTCGCGCGGCATCTGCTCGCTGCCCTTTGTGCGTCAGTCTGATGGCGAGACGGTGTACTTCCCGTCCAACCTGATCGAGAACCTGTTCCTGAGTAACGGCATGAGCGCCGGCAACACATTGGCCGAGGCCCAGGTGCAGTGCCTGTCGGAAATCTTCGAGCGGGCGGTCAAACGCGAGATTCTGGAGAACGAGCTGGCCCTGCCGGATGTGCCGCAGGACGTGCTGGCCAAGTACCCGGGCATCGTCGCCGGGATCCAGGGCCTGGAGGAGCAGGGCTTCCCGGTGCTGGTCAAGGACGCGTCGCTGGGCGGCGAATTCCCGGTGATGTGCGTGACCCTGATGAACCCGCGCACCGGCGGCGTGTTCGCCTCCTTCGGCGCGCACCCGAGCTTCGAGGTGGCGCTGGAGCGCAGCCTCACCGAGCTGCTCCAGGGCCGCAGCTTCGAGGGCCTCAACGACTTGCCGCAGCCGACCTTCGACAGCCACGCGCTGACCGAGCCGAACAACTTCGTCGAGCACTT
>JBFHPI010000306.1:0-4477 GCA_041592855.1 Pseudomonas sp. | reverse complement strand
GGTGGTGCTGATGTGGCTGTGCCTGTTCGCCACCTATGCCCAGGCCATGCGTCAGCGCATGCGTCAGCGCCGTTTTGCCCTGCAGGCCCATCAGGACACCTTGCGCGGAATGATGCGTCAATTGGAAGACCTGGCTGCCACCGACGAACTGACCGGTCTGTGCAATCGCCGGCACTTCCTGCGCCTGGCCGGCCATGAGCTGAGCAGCCTGAACCGGGGATGCCAGCACGGTCTGGCCTTGCTCGATCTGGATCATTTCAAGCGCATCAATGATGTGCACGGTCATGCTGCAGGGGACCGGGTGCTGCAGACCTTTGCCGCCGTGGCGCGAGCCTGCCTGCGCGACGGCGATGTGATTGCCCGCTACGGTGGCGAGGAGTTCGTGATGCTGCTGCCCAATACCGAGGCCGATCAGTTCTCCGCCTGTTGCGAGCGCCTGCGTGAGGCCTTTAACCGGGCCGAACCCTTGGGGGTCAAGGTGGGGCCGCTCAGCCTGTCCATCGGTATGACCCTGGTGGGCAAGGATGATGATCTGGACGATGCGCTGCAGCGGGCCGATCAGGCTCTGTATCAGGCCAAGCGCGACGGCCGTAACCGCTGTGCGGCGACCTGGGAAGATGCCGATGCCTGAGCTGCGCGTGGGCGCGCAGCGTCTTGTGATTCCTGCCTCTACCAACCTGCTCGATGCTCTGCTTGGCGCCGGTGTGGCCGTGCCCTACAGCTGCCGCGCCGGTAGTTGTCATGCCTGCCTGGTGCGCTGCCTGAGCGGCGAGCCCGAGGACCGCCAGCCTGAGGCCTTGAGCGCAGCCAGGCGCGAGCAGGGCTGGCGCCTGGCCTGTCAGTGTCAGGTGCTGAGCGATTTGCAGGTGGAGGTCTTCGACCCTGTGCGCGATGGTCTGCCGGCCCGGGTACTGGCCTGTGACTGGCTGGGTGGCGAGGTGCTGCGCTTGCGTCTGCAGCCCGAGCGGCCACTGCGCTACTGCGCCGGCCAGCATCTGCTGCTGTGGAGTGAGCAGGGGGTGGCGCGGCCTTATTCCCTGGCCAGCTTGCCGGGGGAGGATGACTGGCTGGAGTTTCATATCGACTGTCGTCAGAGCGGCGCCTTTCGTGACGCGGTGCGTGCCCTGCAGCCGGGCGACTGGCTGCGCCTGGGCGAACTGCGCGGTGGCGCCCTGCACTATGACCCTGACTGGCAGATGCACCCCCTCTGGCTGCTGGCTTCCGGGACCGGTCTGGCGCCGCTTTATGGCCTGCTGCGTGAGGCCCTGCGCCAGGGGCATCAGGGGCCGATCCGGCTGATCCATGTGGCCCACGATCAGGCTGCCCATTACCTGGCCGAGCCGTTGGCTGAACAGGCTGCTTGTCACCCTCGGCTACAGGTCGAGCTATGGACGACGGCCGAGTTGCAGCCCGCTTTGGCGCAACTGCGCCTTGTGTCGCGGCAAACCCGCGCCTTACTCTGCGGTCATCCGCAGACGGTCGACGCCTTTGCCCGACGCCTGTACCTGGCCGGTTTGCCCCGCAGTCAGGCATATGCGGACCTCTTTCTGCCCCACGGGTAGCGGACCCGTCCGAGTTAATCAGGAGTTGTCGTGAGCGAATACCTACAGGTCGAGCGCGAGGAGGGCCTGCTGACCCTGCGCATGCACCGCCCTGAAAAGAAAAATGCCCTGACCCGCGCCATGTACAGCGGCATGGCCGAGGTGCTGCGCCAGGCCGATCAGGACAAGAGTGTGCGTGCTGTGCTGATCACCGGCAGCGAGCAGTGCTTTACCAGTGGTAATGATGTGGCCGACTTTATCCAGGCACCGCCCACCGGCCTGGGCAGCGAGGTGTTCCAGTTTATGCTGGCGCTGTTTGAGTTCAGCAAGCCGGTGGTGGCAGCGGTCAGCGGCCCGGCGGTGGGCATCGGCACCACGTTGTTGCTGCATTGCGATCTGGTCTATGTCAGCCGCGATGCGACCCTGAAGATGCCCTTCGTTAATCTCGGGTTGTGTCCGGAATATGGCTCCAGTTTGATTCTGCCGCGCCTGCTCGGCCACGCCCGGGCCGCCGAGTTGCTGCTGCTGGGGCAGAGCTTTACCGGTGAGCAGGCGGCCAGCTGGGGCATTGCCAATCAGGCGCTGGCCGATGGTGCGGCGACCCTGGCCAAGGCTCGGGAGATGGCCCAGCGCTTCCAGCAGCTGGCGCCGGCAGCGGTCACCGACAGCAAGCGCCTGATGCGTGACCCGGACCGCGAGCAACTGCGCCGGGTTATCGAAGAGGAAGGCGCCCTGTTCGGCCAGCGTCTGCGCTCGCCGGAAGCCATTGAAGCCTTGAGCGCCTTTATGCAGCGGCGCCAGCCGGATTTTTCCAGGTTCGTGTAGGGAGCGCCGCGCGCACCGGGACTTATGTGGCGCTGCGCATGAGGCACGGACAGCAAGAGGCCGCTCAATTGAGCGGCCTCTAGGTTTGGCGGCGCCGTGCGAAGCCCGGATGCAATCCGGGAGCGGTATCAGCCGTCAGACCTTATCCCGGACTTTTTCCGGGCTACAAAAAAGGCCGCTCACTGTTCTTGAGTAAGCGGCCTATTTGCGTTGTTTGGTATTTAAACCAGTGCTTCCCCCACATGCAGCAGCTTCATCGTGTTGGTGCCACCGATGGTGTGGTAGCTGTCGCCCTTGGTCAGGATCACCCAGTCGCCGGTTTCCACCACGCCACGCTTGAGCAGCTCGTCGACTGCGGCCTGGCTGACTTCGCTGGGCTGCAGCGCCGCCGGGTCGAAGGGCACCGGATAGACGCCACGCAGCAGGGCGGCGCGGGCCTGGGTTTCGCGGTGGGGGGAGAAGGCGAAGATCGGCACCGAGGAGCGGATGCGCGACATGATCAGCGGGGTATAGCCGCTCTCGGTCAGGGCGATAATGGCCTTGACCCCAGGAAAGTGGTTGGCGGTGTACATGGCCGCCAGGGCGATGCTTTCGTCACAGCGCGCGAACTCGGTGCCCATGCGGTGGCTGGAGGTCTTGCTGGTGGGGTGCTTTTCCGCCCCCAGGCAGATCCGCGCCATGGCCTGCACGGCTTCCAGCGGGTAGGCGCCGGCGGCGCTTTCCGCCGAGAGCATCACCGCATCGGTGTAGTCCAGTACGGCGTTGGCCACGTCGGAGACTTCGGCGCGGGTCGGCATGGGGTTGTGGATCATCGACTCCATCATCTGGGTGGCGGTGATCACGGCTTTGTTGAGGCGGCGAGCGTGCAGAATGATCTTCTTCTGAATGCCGCACAGTTCGGCGTCACCCACTTCCACGCCAAGGTCGCCTCGCGCCACCATCACTGCATCGCTGGCGCGGATCAGGCCGTCCAGGGTCTCGTCGTCTGCCACTGCTTCGGCGCGCTCGATCTTGGCCACCAGCCAGGCAGTACCGCCGGCCTCATCACGCAGTTGGCGGGCATAGTCCATGTCGGCGGCATCACGCGGGAAGGACACCGCCAGGTAGTCCAGCTCCATTTCGGCGGCCAGCTTGATATCGGCCTTGTCTTTTTCGGTCAGGGCCGGGGCGGTGAGGCCGCCGCCACGGCGGTTGATGCCCTTGTGGTCGGACAGCGGGCCGCCGATGGTCACCTCGCAGTGCAGGGCGTCGGCGGTGGCCTCGACCACGCGCATCACCACCCGACCGTCGTCGAGCAGCAGCTCGTCGCCGACGCCGCAGTCCTTGACCAGGTCCGGATAGTCGATACCGACGATGTCCTGGGTGCCGGCCGTCAGCGGATGGCTGGTGGAGAAGGTAAAGCGATCACCGACCTTCAACTCGATGCGCTTATTGGCGAATTTGGCGATACGGATCTTCGGCCCCTGCAGGTCACCGAGCAGGGCGACATGACGGCCATGTTTGGTGGCTAGTTCACGCACCAGCTTGGCCCGGGCCTTGTGCTCGTCCGGCGTGCCGTGGGAGAAATTCAGCCGGGCCACGTCCAGGCCGGCGATGATCAATTGTTCAAGGACTTCGGGGGTATTGCTGGCAGGGCCGAGGGTGGCGACGATTTTGCTGCGGCGAAAGGTCATGCAGGCACTCCGTGGGTAGCTTCTGCGAGCAGGCTACTACGCCGCGACTCTGTAGTCATTGTTGCGCCGCACTACCTGGCGCGGCCCGTTGTCACGGTGTGCGGCTGTTCAATGCCTGGTCCAGATGGCGCGCCGCTTTGGCGTTCAGTTCGCTGTTAGGGAACTGCACCAGCAGGCGGCGCAGGTAGCGGATGGCCTTGTCGCGGTCGGCATGGGGGTTGTCCGTCGCCTGGTGCATCAGGGCCAGCTGATACAGCGCCTTCTCCTTGATATCGGCAGGGATGCCGGGGTCGCCCAGGGCCAGCAGGTAAAGCTCTTCAGCCTCATCCACGCGGTTTTTCAACACGGCGCGGCGCGACAGCAGGGTCATATCCGGGTCCAGGCTGGGTTTGTACAGATCCAGCCGGTTATCCGGTTGCCAGTGGGCCAATAGCTCTC